>DASRDJ010000379.1:0-16903 GCA_035652655.1 Terriglobales bacterium | reverse complement strand
AGCTCTGAAGTCGGGACCGTGGTGGGAGACCGGCAGATCCACGAACTCCCTCTGGCGTTAAATGCAACCGGCCAGAGCTTTGTGCGTTCACCGGAAACTTTCATCTTCCTGACGCCGGGAGCTGTGGGTCAGGGTACTGTTGGGGACCACGGATCAGCTGGTGTCTTTGAAACGAAATTGTCTGGCGGCCAAAACTTCGGTTCCGAAATTCTACTCGACGGTGCGAGCGTACAGCGCTCCGACTCTGGAACGGCTTTTGACCAAACGGCTCCATCGGTGGAAGCGCTCACCGAGTTTAAGGTGACGACTGCAACTCCAACTGCTCAATACGGACATACTTCGGGCGGCGTTGAGAGCTTTACCACCAAGTCCGGGACGAATGGTTTCCACGGTAGCGTTTTTGAGCTGTTCCGCAACGAAGCCCTCGATGCAAATTCATGGACGAACGACTTCTTCGGTAATAAGAAACCCCGCGACCGCCAGAATGATTTCGGTGGGTCGCTAGGTGGACCGGTGTGGATTCCCAAGCTTTACAACGGGCGCGACAAGACGTTCTTTTTCTTCACTTGGGAACAGTATCGCAACCGACGCGGCCTTTCCAATGACGTAGAAACGTTGCCAACTGCCGCTGAACGAAATGGAGACTTCTCGGCATTGCTTGGACCGGGTCTTACAAAACATCAGGACCCGAACGACCCCACTAGCCCGCTGGTTCCAGTCATCAATCCCTGCACCAGTACCCAGGTGCTGCAGGGCCAGATCTTCGATCCCTCGACTACCCAGACCTTGCCGAGCGGCCGCACTTGCCGGCTCCCGTTCGCGAACAATCAGATCCCAAACATCAGTACCGTGGCACAGACTGTGCAGGGCTTCCTACCAGCAACCAACCTCCCTGGGGCGTCGGCCAGTAACGGAGCGCCCGGAGTCATACAGAACTTTCTCTTTCCGGCGGTACTCGACCACGTGGTCACGACTCAGACTAGCTTCCGGATTGATGAGAATCTCACACAGAAGAACAAGATTTACTTCACATATCACAGTCGCGAGCAAAACTTCCTTAACGGTGGCGCCTTCGATTTGCCGGCGCCCATCACTCCCGACAACTACTACAACTACTATTTCACCCACTACCTGCGTGTCGGCTGGGATTACATGGCGACACCGTCAATTCTTAATCACCTAACCGTGGGCTTTAACAGGGTGTACACGGCCAGCAAGTCGCCCAGCAATACAGGAGCGGACTGGCCGAGCACTTTGGGCATTTCAGGGGCGAGCGGCCAGACATTTCCAATTTTCGAATTCAACGGCGGGCAATACACGATCGGCTATTCAAAGTTCGGAAACAACGCCTACAGCTTACAGATTCCGAATGCCCTGGTCGTTGCTGACAGTGTCTCCTGGACCCACGGCCGCCATGCTCTCCAGTTTGGCTTCGATTGGCGCTCCTACCAGTACACGCTGGAGAGTCCCGGCGCATCCTCGCCTCACTTCTATTTCGACAACAACCAGACTCAGTTCACGCCGTCAAGCCAAGACCCGAATGCCGATCTATCCGGGGATCCCTTCGCCAGTTTTCTGCTTGGCGTCCCCGACCGCGAGACTTTAAGCGTCTCCTCGCACTTCTCCCGTTGGGCGCAAAACTACTATGCACTCTATGTTCAGGACGATTTCAAGGCGCGACGCAACCTAACGTTGAACCTCGGTTTGCGGTGGGATATCGAGACTCCACGCCACGAAGCGATCGGTGCGCAGTCGGTATTCTCTCCTAAGGCTACAAACGCGCTCACTCCCGGACAACTGGGAGCTCTGGTCTACGGAAGCGGAGCCACCGGCACCAGTACATACTTCAAGAATATTGGGCCCCGCATCGGCTTTTCATGGTCGCCCTACGACAACGCCAAAACGGTGGTGCGGGGTGGTTATAGCATTTACTACGCTCCCCTCTCCTACTCGGACTTCGGGAGCAACCTGAGCAGCGGGACCACCGCCGATCCCAACTTCCAGAATTCCGACAGCTTCACCCCTGTGCAGAATTTGGATGCAGGCTTTCCCGCCTTTACTCCGCCTAGCAACACCCAAGATCCGACCCTGAACACCTTTACGGGTAACACCGTCACTTATGTCGCACCGGAATACAATCGGCCCGGCATGATCCAGAACTGGCAATTGGAGATCCAGCACGAACTGGCAACGGACTTGATTTTTTCCATCGGCTACGTGGGGCAGCATGGCACCCGGCTTCGCTCGAACCTTGCCCAGATCAATACACCAGATCCAAAATATAATGCTCTTGGCGGCGCCCTGGATTTTCTCGTGGATGGCAGCGATGGAAAGGGTGGACCCGCGGTTCTTTCACAACTTGGAGTTACTGTACCGTCTTGGTTCGTCCCAGGCTGGGGTGGTGATGCCACGGTAGGACAACTGCTGAGGCCATTTCCACAGTACAAGTTTATTACCACGAACTGCTGTCTGGAGAATCTCGGCCAATCCACATATCACGCCCTTCAGACCACACTGCAGCGCCGTTTCCGGAATGGCCTTAATTTGCTCGCGTCGTATACCTACTCTAAGACGATCACAGACGCCGACTCTTCTTTTTCCACTCTGACGGGGTTCAACTCCCAAGTGTTTGGCGCCCAGAATCCCTACAATCTGCGCGGAGAGAAATCCGTCAGTTATCAGGACATCCCACACGCGTTCGTTCTCAGCTATTTGTATGAACTTCCCTTTGGACCCGGCAAGAAATATCTAAACCACGGCGTTGCAAGTAAGATCGCTGGTGGCTGGCAGATCAGCGGAATCCACCGTTACCAGATGGGATCGCCCACGGTGATTAATCAATTTGCGGCCGCACACAGATACGGTGGCGGAAACTACCGGCTCAGCTTAGTGCCAGGTCAAGCTGTCTTTCCCGCGCACCCTGCCCACTGGTCGCCTGCGCTTGACGCCGGTTGGAATAGTGGCTGCACTGAGACGAATGGCATTTTTGCCCCTAACGTTGCTGCCGCTCCGCAAACGGCCAACTGCGGGGCCTTTGAGGATCCCAGCAATGTGAATCCTAACCCTGACGGTTCCGTCTCGGCGTATAGGTTTGGAGATTTGCCGACTGCTGTCTCCTGGTGGCGAAGTCCGGGATACATGAACGAAGACTTTGCGATCATTAAGCGAACAAGCATTCGCGAGGGTCAAAATATCCTCTTCAAAGCGGATATCCCAAACGCTTTCAACCGACACACGTTCGGCGGCATCGATGGGTGGCCGGGAGATCAGTACTTCGGAGTTCCTGGCGGGAGCGGTCACAGCGTTATCAATGGTCCCCGACAGATCCAACTCATGCTTCGTTACGAATTCTGAGGGCGTGCGACCAACTACCCAGGAAAAGGCCGGACTCGTTCCGGCCTTTCTCATTGAATGGACGAGCGATCTTCAACACGGGGCAGGTGTAGACTTTCATGGTGTTCGGCAGACTCTCTCCCCAACTCCCCTTGAGACTAAAGGTCCGTTCCGCTATCGTGAGACCCTTGTTGGCAGTGCTACTGGGTTGTTGTCTTCTTGCGCCGACCTCATCCTCAGCTCAGACGGCCGCCCAAGCCGCGACCTTTGCCGCCGCCACGCAGGCCATGCAGGAAGGCAACCTCGCCGCCGCCGCTGACGGCTTCGTCGCGGTCGTGAAGCAAGCGCCATCCTTCGCCGAAGCACACTTCAACCTGGGCCTGGTTCGTCAGGAGCAGGGCCAGTACAGCGAGGCCATCGCAAGTTTTCACAAGGCTCTCGCATTAAAGCCAGGCCTGCATGGAGCGAATCTTTTCCTAGGCATCACTGAATTTCGCGTGAACAATCTTGACGCGGCCATCACAGCCATAAAGAAGGAGACCGTCGCCTTCCCCAAAGACGCCAATGCCTGGATGTGGCTCGGCGTTGTGAATCTCGCGCAAGACCATGCCGCCGCCGCCGCCGAGGCACTCGACAAAGCTGACAAGCTCAAGCCCGGCGATCCCGACATCCTTTACCACCGGGGTCGCGCCCATCTGCTGGTTTCGAAAGACAGCTACAACGAGATGTTCAAAGCCGATCCGAATTCGTGGCGTGTCCATCGCGTACTGGCACAAGCCAATGCCGAGGCCGACCGGCACGTCGAGGCCATCACCGAATACGAGGCCGCGATCAAGTTGGCCCCCACGCAACCCGGGCTTCACGAAGAATTGGGATCGGAGTACCGAAACGCCAACAAAATTCCCGAGGCCGAGCAGGCCTTCCAACGCGAGCTTGAGCTTGATCCGAACAATGTCCTCGCCCGCTACAAGCTGGGCGCTCTGGCCGTTGAGCAGGGCGATGGGGCCAAAGCCAAGCAACTAATCGAGGACTCGCTTCGGCAGAAGCCTGGACTGATCCACTCCGACTACAACCTGGGCCGTGCCGAAATGCTTCTCGGAAATGACGCAGTGGCCGCGACCCATTTCGAGCGTGCTACGCAAACGGACACCGATCCCGAAGTCGTGGAGCAGGCCTGGTATCAGCTCGGGACTGCATATCGGCGTATGCGCCGCGTCGACGAAGCACGCAATGCCATGCAGATGTTTCAGAAGCTGAAAGACCAGGAAGCGGAACGGTCACAGAATCGCTTGAAAAAATACGAAGCTGAACAGGGGACTGCCGCCACTCCCGCGGAGCCGACTACGCCGAATCAATGATCCGCAGTTTTTTTGGGATGAGAAGCGCGGTTCTGTAGTTCTTCCGTGCGCTCGAACTCCACTTGCGCCTTATCGAGAAAGTGCTTGTCTTTGTAGACGCGACCCAGTTGGTAGTGAGCGGTCGCATTTTCCGGCTCGAGCGTCGTCGCCTGGGTCAATTGCTCCTCACTATCATCCAAGCGTCCCAGTTGCCGGTACGCCATCCCCAGCTTCAGGTGGCAGAAGGCATTGCGCGGCGCCATCGCGACAGCCTTCTCCAGAGCGGCGATGCCTTCTTGCGCGTGGCCCTGTTCCAATAGCAGGTTGCCAAGATTGACATAGGGTTGCTCGGAAGGCTCTGCACCCTTTTCCTGCCAGGCAATTGCCGTGCGATAGGCCTCCATGGCGGCGTCCGTTCGTCCGCTGGTCTCGAGGATAAGTCCGATGTTCGTCTGGGCCTTCGTGTCCTGCGGATGGAGCTCCAGAACCTTCTCGAATGCTGTGCGCGCTTCTGGCAATTGTGCTTTCGAATAGTAGGCGCGTCCGAGGTAGTACCAGGCATCCTTATTCGTAGGCTGAAGCTCGACCGACTTGTTCAGCCACTTGATGGCATCGGTGTAGTCGTCGAGCAAAACGTAATTCAGACCCACGACTTTCAGATCATCGCTCGTCGGCGCCGTAATAGCGGCCGCGTGTGTGTAAATTTCCAGCGATTCGGCAGGCCGGTTCCGCCGATGGAGCACGAATCCCAAAAGGTACAGAGCATCGGAAGAATCACGATGGCCGCGAATGTAACCGCGCAAGACCATCTCCGCCCGTATGAACTCCTGCAGATGAATGAGGGCGCGGGCCTGATAGAGCGAGGAATCGGTGGTGCCTGGGAAGGCCGCCTCCACGTCCCCAAACAAGTCTACGGCTGATGCATAGTTTCCCGCCTGAAATTCCTTGAGCGCTTGGGCGTATGCGCTATTGGCGGAGGGCAAAGGAGCAGTCTGGGCCGGAGCGGTCACTGCCAGAAACAACACGGCAGAAGAAAGGGTGCGCATCATTTCGACTCCGGCGCGATGGGTGGAGTTGTGGGCTCGTTTACTTCAAGTATCTGATCCGCGGCAATGTCTTTCAGTGTCTGCCGGATTCCGCTCGGCCAGCGGATCTCGATCTTTTGTGCAACTTTTTCCTTTCCCAGTCCGAAGTGCACTCGCTTGTCACTCGATGACAAATAGCTGCTGGCAGTCGAAACGGTCGCGTACTGCGAACCGGAGGCCGCCGTGAGTGTCACTTCGGCCCCAATCCCGTCCCGATTGCTCCGATGTCCGACCAGTTTTAGCAGGAGCCAGTGATTTGTATTCCCAGAATTGTTGTGGAGGAGGTGCACCGGACCGTCGTTCGTTGTGACCACAGCATCCAGCCGCCCGTCGTTATCGATGTCACCAACGGCCAAGCCGCGTGCGATCCATGGCTGACGAAAAACGCTCCCGGCTTCTTCGGAAATGTCGGTGAAACGCCCGCTGGTATTTCGTGCCAACAGCATCGGCTCACGATACCGCAGATTCGGATAGGTCTTCTCTATGGTGTCGAGATCGTGCCCCTGCGCGATCAGCAGATCCTTCCATCCGTCGTTGTCATAGTCAAATAACCGAACGCCCCACCCGGAATGAGAAACCGTCATTTGCCCTAGGCCAGCCGACGACGTCGCATACGTGAACGATCCATCCCCGGCGTTCTTGTAGAGCGCGTAGCGCTGGTTCGCCAGGTCGGTTACGACGATGTCGGGCAAACCGTCATTGTTGTAATCAGCAAAGTCCACACCCATGCCTGCGTAGGTGCGGCCATCAATATCGACGGCAACCTGCGATGCCAACCCCACTTCTTCGAATGTGCCGTCGCCCTTGTTATGGAAAAGAAACTCCGCCATGGAGTCGTTGGCCACAAACAAGTCGACGTGCCCGTCACGGTCATAGTCGGCAAGAGCGATTCCCAACCCTTTGCCCGGCTTTGCCAGTCCCACTTTCTCACTCACCTCAGTGAAGGTGCCATCCTTATTATTGTGGTAGACGAGCGGGGAAATCGGCTTGAAGAAATCCGGGTGACAATAGGCACGAAAACCCTCTTTGTGCTCACCGCACCAGATGTCGTCGAAATCCCACTCCAGATAGCGCAATACAACCAGGTCGAGCGCGCCATCGTTGTTGAGATCCACCCAGGCAGCGCTCGTTGACCATCCGCCGCCAGCCACTGCCGCCTTCTGCGTTACATCTGTGAACGTCCCATCTCCGTTGTTGTGGTAGAGACGATTTCCTCCGTAGGCAGTGACGTAGACATCCTCCAACCCGTCATTGTCGAAATCGCCGACGGCAACTCCCATCCCGTACCCAGAGCCCTGCAGTCCTGCCTTTTGCGTGACGTCCTCGAACGTCCCATCAGGTTTTTGGTGGTAAAGACGATTCCTGTACTCTGGGCCCATTTTTCCAGGGATGGTTTTCTTCGAAGTCGGGTCGCCAAGCGGTGCGCCGTTCACCAGGAACAGATCCAGCCGGCCGTCGTTGTCGTAGTCAAACAGTGCGACGCCCGGGCCCATCGTCTCCAGCAAATACTTTTTTGATGTGTGTGACGCTTTGTACTGGAACGACACGCCGAGTTTCTCGGTGACGTCGACGAAAGCGTCCGCAGAACTGGGACTATCTTTCACAGACTGGGCGGCAGCAATGCGGGAAACAGCAATCAAGCCCAGACAAATCATTGCGGGGAGTCTGAAGAATCTATAGTGGTGCTGCGACCCTATCGAGACAGTATTCACTTCTCGACCACGCCTCGTCCTTCAACGACTTTGTAAATGCGATCCACCGACGGTACCCGGATCTCTTCCTTCGAGCCGCTAGGCCATTGGATTTCAACCTTATCGACCCTCGCCGATGTCCCAAGTCCGAAATGAAGTCTCGGATCGGAGCTGGAGGCGTAACTCCCACCGGTGAAGACGTCAGCCCGTTGCCGCACAGCCCCCGCTGTCACAAACACTTTTGCCCCCACTGCATCGCGCGGACTCTTGGGGCCACCAACCAACTGCAGTTCCAGCCAATGGTTCGAGTTCTTCACAACGTTGCGAAGAAGGACCGGTGTCCCGTCGATCACATTCATCACCACATCAATCTTGCCGTCGTTAAAGAGATCTCCGAAAGCCGCTCCTCGCGCGGGAACCACCACCGCCAACCCGCTTCCGGTTGCGGGTGGCACCTCTTCAAACTTCGCGCCCTTCACATTGCGAAACAGCAGTGGTCTTTGCGCCCAGGTTGTTCCCCAATCCTGCTTGTCGACTCCCGGGTACACGTGCCCATTCGCGACAAAAATGTCGAGAAGCCCATCATTGTCGTAATCGAGAAAGCCCGTTCCCCAGCCGAGAAACGGAACGGTAACGTTGGCTAATCCGGCCGCATAGCTGACATCAGAAAAGCTGGCTTCGCCGTCATTGCGATAGAGCGTGTTGTAGTCGTCGGAGAAATTCGTGATGTGAAAATCGACCTTGCCGTCCCCGTTGTAATCGCCAACCGCGATGCCCATCGCCGCTTGTTCGCGGCCTTCATCGCTCAGGGCAAAGCCCGACAAGTAGCTGATGTCCTCGAACGTGCCGTCGTGCTTGTTGCGGTAGAGGTACTTGGGAACAGAATCGTTGGCCACCAGAAGATCGATCCACCCGTCGTCATCCACATCCACGAACGCCGATGCGAGCCCGTAGTACCCGCGCGGATCGGCGACGCCGGCCTTGACGCTTACGTCCGTAAAAGTTCCGTTGCCGTTGTTGTGGAACAGATGATCGGCTTCGCCGGGCAGGCCGCGCGGACCACACATCACGTTGATGCCGCGAAACTGACAGAATCCAGGAGGCAATCCGCCTTTGCCAGCGATCGCAGGATTTGCCGGATCGAACTTCACGTAGCCCGGGACGAAGAGATCCAACAAGCCGTCATGGTCGTAATCACCCCAGGTGGCTCCCGTCGACCATCCGCCTAGAGCAACCCCGGCCTTCTCCGCTACGTCGGTAAAGGTGCCGTCGTGGTTGTTGTGATAGAGCCGGTTCCTTCCAAAGTTCGACACGTACAAATCTGGCCAGCCATCGTTGTCGAAGTCACCCACGACTGCGCCAAAGCCCCATCGCTCGTTGGCGACACCCGCTTTGTCGGTAACGTCAGTGAACGTCCCGTCATGGTTGTTGTGCAGCAGCATTGCCTTCGGTGGCGCTTCCTTCCCGGCTAGGGCGAGAAACGTCGATCCGTTCACGAGGTAGATGTCGAGCCAACCGTCCTGGTCGTAGTCGATCAAAGCGACACCCGAGCCGGGAGTTTCGAGGATGCTGCCCTTCTCCGGCGTTCCCGATTTGTGATGAAAGCGATCCAGGCCCGCAGCATGCGTGATATCAGTGAAGACCACGGGGGCTCCGTCAACAAATCCGCCGGCCGTGATGGGGCGCGATTGAGCATCTTTAACTGCCGCCCGCGGAGCGCCGGTGCTCATTCCGCTCTGCTGCTGGCTAGGGGGATTTTCTGACTGTCCCAGGACGCGCAGCGAGAACGAAGTCACGGTCGCAAAGGCGGCGATCGAAACGGCAATGCGCCGCGAGAACCTTCTAGGTCGGAGATTAGGTGTGGCAAGGAGTTCGGAGGGCAAGGACACGCAGGCAAATTTTCTCACACGCGGAGAGGGCCTTCAATTGCCGAAGCCGCTGGTCGCCGTGCCCTGAGGCATGCGGGTTGCACGTTCCGGTCCTCGTTGCGCCTCGCATGTTGGCGCGACTACAATCTTGGATTAGAAGCAGGAACTGCAAGATCCGTGCTCACCGAGCCTGGTGTGCCAGCTCAACTGCGTTAGTTAAAGTATTTGATTATGTAATCTCTGTAACATAATGGCCCCGTAGCTCAGATGGATAGAGCGACGGTTTCCTAAACCGCAGGTCGGCGGTTCGACTCCGCCCGGGGCCTCCACTTTCCCTCCCAAGCAAGAAAGGCGCCGGCTGTAGCCAGCGCCCTCCATGAATCGACAACTTCTAGACTAGAACGAGTAGATCAAATCGAACTGCAGGCGATTGAGGTACGGTTCGACTTGTCCCGCCTTCACGCCGGCTGCGAGGGCCGAGTTCAACAGGTTGCTGTTGAGCGTGCGCCCTTTCCACCAGGTGAAGCCCGCCACCGTGTTCGCGCGAATCTTCCACAGGGCATAAATGCGATGCTGCAGGATGTTCGTCGGCGCACGCTGGTCGCTTTCATTAAATGACGCGATCACCGAATCCTGCTCCTGGCGTACCCATGCGTATCCGAATTGCACGTCGCCTTTGTTTTTCTGCTGACCCAGGCTGGCGTCGATCAGGTACGCGTGCGATTGCTTGCCCAGGCTGGTGTTGACCGCCGGCTTGCTGCTGGTGCACGTCACGATCAGGGTCACAGGATCCTGAGTGCAACCGCTACGCGCGGAGGTGTCAAACGGGTGATCCGCCGCGTTCAGGTTGTTCTCGTACTCCAGAATGATGTTGATGGGAAAGCGCGCCGATGGAGTCTTGATCGTGTTGTTCAGGATGAAATCGGCGTACAGGAAGTTCGACAGGAAATGCCACACCGGCGCGTTCGGCTTGGTCAGGTCGACCCAGGTCGAGTTGGTCATGCCGTTCGGAGCAAACACGCAACCGTTGGAGCCAGGTACATTAATCGGCACCGTCGGCAGCCCATTGCCAGCGCCCGTTACCGATGGATTTCCGCATCCCGGGCCCTCACCCGGCACTGGTATCGGGCCGGTGTTTCCGGTCGCAGGCGTAGTGGTGGGATTGCCGTTCAACCCGGCATTGTTCGCCGCAACAGCGAATGCGCTCGAGTTCAGGATCGCATCCGGATAGCGCCAGTTCTGCAGAAGGAAGGACGGCGTAGTCGTCAACAGGCCGAGTTTCAATCTTGCCGAAACCTGTCCGCCGACTACGAACGAATCGTGCCCCTTGTACAAACCGCCGGTTCCAGATACTTCGTTGAACAACAATTGCATCGCCTGGAAGGTAACGTTCTGCACGCCAGGAACTTTATGTAGATCGAACGACAGCTTCTCGTCGAAACCCTCCGGGTTCAGATCAGAGTCGAAGGTAAGCGACGTGCGCTGCCATGGATACAAGAACTTGCCGCCCGTCAGCGACAACCAGCGATGCGCAACCGGGTTGTAAGTGATGTAGCCGCGATCCAGGCCGATCGTTTTCCGATCGAAGTTGTTGGTCAAACTTTCGTTGGTGGTCGTCGGATCGCCCAGGGAACCGGTCGCCAACGCGATGCCGCCCACGAAATCGTCATTCAGCTTGCCATCAAAGCCAAAGCGCACGCGAATGCGGCCTCGGTTGCGATCGGCTACTCCCTTTTGAAAAAAGTCTTCAGCGCGAACTCGGACATCCCCTGACCAGCGGAAGCGCCCCAGCGAGCCTTCAATCAGGGAAACGCGCTTTTGCTCATCCTGAGCTGTCAGCAGCTGGTTTTGAACCGTCGTCTTCACGTCGGTCAGGTCGGAATTCAGCTTGGCGACCGAGTCCTTGTCGGCGCTTGCGCTGGCCGCAGCAGCCGCTTTTTGTTCCGCGTCTGTAGCAGCGGTCTGGGCCTGCTGAGCTGCTTGTTGGGCCGCCTGTACGGCCTGGTCGCGCTGCGTGAGTGACTGCTGGAGTTGCTGGATCTGCTGCTGTTGCGCCGCCAGTGCATCCTTCAGGGCTTGCACATCGGCGGCGGTCACCGCGGGTTCAGCGGGTTTGGATGGTGCTTTCTTCCTGGGACGCGGTGTCGTCGTCTGCGCAACGAGACTCGTCATGAGCAGAGGCACAACTATCCACGCGAATGAAGATTTCATCTTTCCCTATCTCCCTGTTTTGACTGTGAGTGGTTGACATTTACAAGCACACTAGCCTTGCCAACTAGCGGCCTTGAAACATGATTCTTTTCTTAACTTTTTACTTTTTGAATCCAGTTGGTTTTATGCGCGGAGTGTTACAGGAGGGTTACAGACTGGTGAATTTCTGATGAAACACCTGAGAATGGTCTGTCAAAAGTTTGGTTGCGTACTCATGATGCACGGTTGCTCGAAACTCAACGCGCTAGTGCTGACGCTTGGCCTTCTGAATCGCCCGCTCGACTTTGGTGAGATCATCGCTGGAGTTCTTCTCGACGTTGTCAATCGAGGAAAGCCGCACCCAGTGGCTCATCAGCGAGCCTTTCTCGGAAACGAGCACTACACTCAAGGCCGCCCGTTCATGCTCTTCGCCAGTATCCACTCCGGCGACATCGAGGGCGTAGGTGGCAGCCCGCAAATCCTCGACGGGACAGAATGTTTTTGACTTCTTGATCGCGTCCTGCAGTCCGGCAACGTAGATCTTCGAGGCGGAATCCTTGTCCCCAAAATCGGTCTGCAGAAAAATCGTGGCGACACCGGGGTGGGCATTCAGATTGGGACAAGCTGCTGCCCTCGCATCGGAAGCGGTAAGGAGTGAAATCGGAATCGCCAGACCGAGAAACAGGCTGCGCATAAAGTACCTCGATGATTAAGGGGGTCGGACTGGTTGCCCTTCGCAAACCGCCGCTTCGATTGTACCGGACCCCAGTAATTTTCAAGCCGGACCTCCCCTAACGTCACCGCCTCCGGACGGATCAATGACGTATCATCGTTGCAAGGCATGCGCGTCCTCTTCGAAATCTTTGGCCAGACCCTCAGCACTCTCTGGGCGCACAAGCTCCGCTCCTTGCTGACCATGTTCGGGATCGCCTGGGGCGTCTTCTCCCTCTTGCTGCTGGTGGGGCTTGGAGAGGGATTTCGCTCCGGTAATCGCAAACAGTTCGACTCGCTGGGCGAGAACGTGATGTTTGTCTGGGGTGGCCGCGCTCCGATGGTTAGCGGGAGTTTCACCGGACTGCGCCAGTACTATCTCACTTATAAGGACTATCAGGACGTCCTTGCCGACTGTCGCAGCGTGAAGGCTGCCGTGCCAGTGATCTCCCGCCAGGACTTGCGCTCGGTCAGCGATTTCTTCCAAAGCAGCGGGCAGTTGTTGGGGGTACCGCCAGCCTTCAATCAGATTCGCTACATTCCCATTCGTGACGGCCGCTGGCTGAATGATCTGGACGACACGCAAAAGCGCCACGTCATCGTGCTAGGCGATGAGGCGCGACGCATTCTGTTCCCGGGACGTCCCGCCGTCGGCAGCACGATCACCATCAACAGCATCCGCTTCGAGGTGATCGGAACGCTGTCGCCTATCGGCCATGGCGACAACAACACGCTCAATCTCCGCATGTTCGTGCCGTTCCAGACCATGCAACAGGATTTTCCGCCCAAGATCGACGTGAAGAACTCGATCTCTTTCATCAACTACCAGCCGCGAGCCCGCGACCTGCATGAAGCCGCGCGTTTGGAAGTTCACAACGTGATTGGGCGGAATCATGGATTTGATCCCACCAATCCTGATGCATTCGATGAATGGGATACGATCCGCACATCTGACAACGTCGGCAAGATTTTCGATGCGATGAATGCCTTTCTGGGCAGCGTTGGCCTGGTGACGCTGACGCTCGGAGCCATTGGAATCATCAACATCATGCTGGTTGCGGTGGCTGATCGGACCCGCGAGATCGGGTTGCGCAAGGCCATCGGCGCGACCAACGGCAGCATCATGTTCCAGTTCTTTGTAGAAGGCGCCTTCCTGACCCTCTTAAGCGGCGGGCTAGGCATGGCCATTGCCGCCGGGGTGATGGCCGCCTTGGGTACCCTCCCATCGCCCCCGGGATTCGATCCGCCCAAGTTGGTGCCCTCCACCGCCGCATTGGCGATCGTCGCGCTCGCAATCGCCGGGGTCGCCGCAGGACTTTATCCAGCGCGGCGCGCCGCGATGCTTCAACCCGTGGAGGCACTCCGCAAGGAATAGCATGCACCGGGATCTCCTCCAACAAGCTTTCGGCGCCATGCGCCACGATCTTCGCAAGACCCTGCTCACCATGCTGGGGATGGCGTGGGGCATCGCCACGGTCGTGTTGTTGCTCGCTTACGGGGAAGGCTTCGGCAGGGCGATCAACAATATTTTTCAGAGCTTTGGGGCCAAGGCAGTCGGCATATTTCCGGGACGCACTACGCTGGAAGCAGGCGGCAACAAGGCTGGCGTCGAAATTCGATTCACGAACGACGACATCGTCCTACTGCAAAATGTCGTCCCGCTCATTCGCCATATTTCCCGCGGCTCGGATAGACAATCGACCGTCGTCAACAACGCGCGCTCATTCACTCTTCCCGTGAGCGGCGTGGACCCTCCCGTGGGTGCCATTTGGAACCTCGATATCGATCAGGGCCGCTTCCTGAACGACGAAGACAACCTGGCGCATAGACGCGTCGCGGTGCTGGGCTACGATGCCAAGAACAAATTGTTCTCCGGGATGGACCCCTACGGAAAAGACATCCGCATCGATGG
This sequence comes from Terriglobales bacterium, assembly GCA_035652655.1. Classification (GTDB taxonomy): domain Bacteria; phylum Acidobacteriota; class Terriglobia; order Terriglobales; family Acidobacteriaceae; genus Gp1-AA133. The sequence continues at coordinate 2,776 of DASRDJ010000379.1, read as the reverse complement.
GGTCAGTTTTCAGGTGGTAGGCGTTGCCGCCGCCCGCATGCAGGAAGGCGACAACGATATTAACCGCCAGATTTATATCCCGTTCAGCGTGATGAGCGCGTTGCAGGATACCCACTATCTGGGCGGTATCTGGCTGGACTACGAAGGCCTCGACCACGACAAGGTGACGCAAACCATCCGCAGTTCGCTCGGCATCGCACACCATTTCAAGCCCGATGACCTTCGCGCCATTCACGTCTTCGACGCCCAGAAGCAACTCGCGCAGTTCAACATCATCACCATGGGCTTAAAGGTTTTGTTGGCGTTTATCGGAACGATCACGCTCGGCATCGGCGGCATTGGTCTGATGAACATCATGCTGGTCTCGGTTACGCAGCGCACGCGCGAGATCGGTGTGGAGAAAGCCTTGGGCGCTCGCAAGCGGGACATCTTGTTTCAATTTCTGGCAGAGGCGATGGTGATCACCGCCGTTGGTGGTGTTTTGGGAATTATGATTTCCTATCTCATCTCATTTTCCGTGGGATCTCTGACGCTCTACAGCGCCATCGCACAGCACGCCGACGCCGGAGACATCCGCTTGATTGTCGCGCCCAAAATTTTGCTGATCGCGGTGAGCATACTTGCAGTGGTGGGGGTGATCAGCGCGATGTTCCCGGCTGTCCGTGCCGCGAACCTCGATCCCATCGAGGCCTTACGCTACGAGTAGTCTCAGGCAGCATCCTCAGGAACAGGGGTAGGACCCGCTGGCTCACCCGGCACGCCGAGGCGCTTGCGCGCGTTGAACATGGGGCCCCGCGCCGGTTCATTGGGAGCGAATGCTGAAAGGCCGAACGGCCCCTGCATATCATCGTAGATAGCCTCCATCCCGCCTCGGATGAAGTAGGTTTCGTGCCAGAACCCCACGCCGCCGGAATCCTTCAGAAAATCCTTCCACCAATCCTGGTGAGGCAGGGAACGAGACCAGCTCTCGAGCGAAGTGAAGTCTCTCCAGTACTGGCGCATGCCCACGTGCAGAGGGTACACAGAGTAGAAAAGGCTTTCGTGCAGCAAGAGCCCATCTGGCTTGGTAGAAGCGGCCGCCCCAATCTTCGGGCCAAAGGTGAATACGGTCTTCAGACCGCGCATTGTGCGGACTTTCATTCCCAGATAAATCACCACCAGGTCCGGAAACTGCGAAAGATCTACCGTGCTCCGTTGAACAGCCACGTTGGACACCTCTCAGCTTTGGATCCGCCGAACGCGAGGTCGGCAGCATTGCGGAATTTGTCGAGTCTGCAGGCCAGGAGGACGCATCTCATTATGAACAGCTTGCACCAAATTTGGATGAATCTCGGGATGCCCTAGGTTCCAAATTCTGCCGCTTTTTAGTGGCTCAGGCATTTGCGGTAACGATGTTACCCAGTTGGTGTCCTTAGCCCTTCGTCACTGTCGAGAAATAAGAGGTTTCCGGCCGATTCCCGTATAATAAGTGGAAATTTCCATGCCAAAGTATTCGATTGTGGTTCCCCTGCATAACGAGCAGGAAAACGTTACCGATCTCTACGACCGCCTGAAGGCAGTCATGGAGGCAAACGGCGAGACCTTTGAGATCGTGCTCGTGGACGATGGTTCCACGGATGCGACCTTCGGACTTCTGCGCGAGATCGCAGCGGTCGACAGTCGCGTTACGGTGGTCAAACTCCGCCGGAACTTCGGCCAGACAGCCGGTCTGGCAGCGGGGTTCGATCATGCCCGCGGCGAGTACATCATCGCCATGGACGGCGATCTGCAGCACGATCCTTCCGACATCCCAATGTTCCTCGAGAAAATCGGGGAAGGCTACGACATCGTCAGCGGCTGGCGCAAGCAGCGCATCGACAATCTTTGGCTGCGCCGTATCCCATCGCGCATCGCCAACTGGATGATGGCGAAGTTGAGCGGTGTGGACATTCACGACTTTGGCACGACCTTCAAGGCTTACCGTCGGGAGATTCTCGAGCAGGTTCCCCTGTATGGCGAGTTGCACCGGTTTATTCCTGCGCTGGCATCGTGGCACGGCGCATCGATCATCGAAGTGCCTATCCGCAACGTGAACCGCGAGCGGGGAGCTTCGCACTACGGCATCTCGCGCACGTTCCGCGTTTTCTTCGATCTCATCACGATCCGCTTCCTGCTTCGCTACCTGTCGCGCCCGCTGCATTTCTTCGGCACGGTGGGCATGGTCAGCATTCTGACTGGATTTTCGGTCGCCGCGTGGCTGGGAGTACAGAAAGTCTTCCACGACTCGCATCTGCTTGTTCAACACGGTCCGCTTATGATCTTTGCGGCCGTGTTGTTCCTCGCCGGCTTGAACATGTTAGCAGTCGGGTTGCTGGGAGAAATGCAGGTCCGGCACTATCACGAGCCTACGCGCCGCGCCCCCTATTCGGTGGATCGCGTGCTCCGCGCTCAGAGCGAAGAACACACAGTCTCGGAATAAGCGCTACGTTGGCTGTCACCCATCACAACGCTCGGTGACCGCCTCCGCCGACGTTTATCCGTCTTAGCGTCATAATCTCCCTGCCGGCCAAGCCAGCCGTTCGAGAGGGTATAATGCCTCCGTTTGCCATCATGGAAAATGCCATCCAGCACCAACTCCGCCTCGCTAGCCGCATGTCGCGGCTCGGAACCGAAACCGCATTTGAAGTTCTGAACAAGGCGCGAGCCCTCGAACGCCAGGGCAAGGACATCGTGCACCTCGAGATCGGCGAGCCGGATTTCGATACGCCCGGCAACGTTGTGGAAGCCGCCGTCGGCG
>DASRDJ010000378.1:0-20483 GCA_035652655.1 Terriglobales bacterium | reverse complement strand
CACTGGCTGCGAAAACTGCGGGGAAGAAACGACGGGCGGTATAGTCCGCGGACCAAGAACAAAGTTGAAGCGCTTAATTTGTTTGCCAATCTTAGGCGGACAAGAGTGTCCGCCCCACGCGAGCATCCATGGCTAAATTGTTTGCAGGCACATCAGGATGGGCTTATCCGAGTTGGAAGCCGGATTTCTATCCGCAGAAACTAGCGCAGGCAAAATTCCTAAGCCACTATGCAACGCAGCTGAATGCGGTGGAAGTGAACTTCACCTTTCGGCAGCTGGTTAAAGAAACGACGCTTGCCAAGTGGATGGCGGATAGTCCCGATGGATTTCGGTTCACGGTGAAGGCTCACCAGGTACTCACGCATAGCAAGCGGCTAAAGGGGACAGAAGACTTTCTACCTCGCTTTCTGGCAACGATCGCGCCGCTGGCTAGCGCGGGAAAGCTTGGGCCTGTGCTGTTCCAGTTGCCTCCTAACCTTAAAGTAGATCTTGAGGTTTTGAAGGGCTTTCTGGCGGCGTTGCCTCGTGCGCTTCAGTCGGCCTTCGAATTCCGAAATACTTCATGGTTTAACGACGAGGTGTATGCAGCTTTGCGTGAGTGCAAAGCTGGATTGTGCGTCGCTGAGACGGAGGAGATAACTACGCCCGAGGTGGTCACCGGCGATTTTGTGTATTACCGGTTCCGCAAGCCGAATTATCCGCCGGATGAGCGGGCTGCCATGGTGGAACGCATTCAGCAGCATCTCGCCGCGGGGCGCGATGTGTTCGCTTACTTCAAGCATGAGGAAACGCCTGAGGGAGCGATTTATGCGCGGGAGTTGCTGGGGGTCTTCCGCGGGAAAACCTCTTAACTCCTAGCGTCCCGAAGTGCACTACGAAAAGCTTGAAACGCTGAGGGCGCAGAGAACTGCCGCAGGGGACCCAGAGAACTAGTACCCTAGATTGAACTTGGTGAATCTTCCATTTTTCTGCTGTTTTGTCGCGCATCGGTGTAGGCACTTTGCTGTGTCCGATAATGCGTAATAGGTTTGGAGAGGCGGACAGGAGTGTCCGTCCCATACAGGCCATGTCTTCCGAAGCCAATGCGCGCGTCTTGTCTGGGTTTCTCGACTATCTGAAGGTTGAGAAGGGGCTGGCGCCCCTGACCGTTTCCGCTTACGCCACCGACATCTGTCAGTTCGCCGAGTTTCTCGAAGGGCGCAAGCGTGTGCTCGCGAATGCGCAACGCATCCATGTGCGCGATTTTATGCAACAACAATTTTCAAATGGGATCGATGGGCGCTCGGTAGGCCGGAAGCTTTCGGCGCTGCGGCATCTGTACCGGCACCTGCTGGTCGATGGGAAGATCGACCATGATCCCACGCTGAACATCGATTCGCCGAAGCAGTGGAAAGTACTACCCAAAGCGCTGGCCCGCGATGAAATAGAAAAGACTCTGGCCGCGCCGCAGGCGACTTCGAACTCTAAGTTCGCAAACGCGATCGCCTGGCGGGATCGGGCGATGTTAGAGGTCTTCTACGCGGCGGCGCTGCGGGTATCGGAAATTGTTCAAGCAAAACTTGAAGATTTGAAATTGGAGGCCGGATACGTGCTGGTTCGCGGTAAGGGAGACAAGGAGCGGATCGTGCCGTTGGGGAAATCGGCACAGCAGTCGCTGGAGAGTTATCTCGGGGAAGGGCGCCCGGTGCTCTCGGCTGGGAGAAGTTCGCCCTATCTTTTTCTTGCGCGCGGAGCCCACAAACTTACGCGGCAGCGGGTGTGGCAGATGGTGAAGGCGGCCTCTGCGACCTCCGGGCGCACGGCGTCGCCGCACATGTTGCGACATTCCTGCGCCAGTCACATGGTTGAGAACGGGGCTGACTTGCGAACAGTGCAGACGATTCTTGGCCATGCAGATATTTCTACTACGCAGGTTTATACGCATTTGGCTTTGGACAGGTTGAAGACGGTGTATCAGAAGCATCATCCGAGAGCGAAAGTGAAAGAATAAAGTTTCAGAGTTTGAAGGTTTCATAGTTTCTAAAGATCCGACAGGCTTGATTCACCACAGAGACACAGAGGCACAGAGAAACCTGAATCAAAATGTTTTCTGAAATGCCTCCGAGGGACAGAAATTCGGGAATTCGAAGAGAAGGTGTGCTTCCTCTGTGTCTCTGTGACTCTGTGGTGAAGAGTCGTTGTGGTGGTTTATGACCGATAGATCAAAGCAGAAGCGCACCACCGTTGAAAAAGCTACCGATGAGTTTCTGCGCGTATTGCGGGAGCGGAATGCTTCGGCGCATACGATTAAGGCTTACGCCGGCGACCTGGAGAATTTTGCTAGCTACGTGGGGGCGCGGGATTGGAAGAAGATCGACCACGTAGCGGTGCGCGGGTTCTTGTCGCATCTCTACGAAAAGGGACTGAGCAAGGCATCGGTGGCCCGGTCGCTGGCGGCCCTGCGGTCACTCTATCGGTGGCTGGCGCAGGAGGGCGTGGTGGAGCAGAATCCGGCGAAGCTGGTGGCGACGCCGAAGCTTCCTAAAAAGCTGCCACGGGTGCCGACCATCGAGGAGATGAATACCGTGCTCGACGGAGAGATGCCGGAGGTGGCCGCTTTTCCCGCGCGTGATCGGTTGCTGTTGGAACTCTTGTACGGGTGCGGGATTCGGAACTCGGAGTCAATTGGCATCAACGTCGACGATATTCGCGTGAGTGCGGAAGCTATCCTGATTCGCGGGAAGGGGAAGAAGGAACGCTACGTGCCCTTCGGCGGATCGGCAGCCTCGGCGCTTCGCGCCTATCTTCCGGAGCGGATGAAGTTGCTCGCGGGAACGAACAAGGCGTCGCCGGCCCTGCTGCTTAACCAGCGCGGCGGAAGGCTGACGGTGCGCAGCGTTGGTCGGATCGTGAAGAGGATTGCGGTGGCGAAAGGGCTCTCGCCCGACGTGCATCCGCATACGTTGCGGCACGCTTTCGGCACTCACATGCTGGAGGAAGGTGCGGATCTGCGGGCGATACAGGAACTGCTCGGTCACGAGCGGCTTGCGACGACGCAGCGTTACACGCAACTCTCCATGAAACATGTGCTGGCAGTGTACGACCAGACGCATCCGCGGGCGAAGTGAAGGTATGGCAGTCCTTCAAAATCGAGCGGCAAAAGTGCTCATGTTTTTTGGCGTGGGTGCCCTGACGATCGGGCTATTCGGTTTTTCGTATATGCATCGTGGTGATCGATGCGTGCTCTACATGGAGCATCGCCTGCCGAAGTGCCTCAAGGAACATCCGTCGCACTGTTAAATACGTTTCGAGACAGGGCAGATGAGCACAACGCAGAACAGTTGATTCGCGATTTGAGAACGAGTCAATGTGAGCAAATCGTGCGAGAGCGGCTCCTGACCAATCCGAATGAAGTCTGTCCGGTAATTCGGAGTACCATGAGGGCTTCGTTGATCTGGCTCGATCCAGTGCCGAGTTTTCAGAGTAGCGCACCATCTCGTCAACTGATCTTCGATCTGCCAGAAGCTCGGGCAAGGCTGGCTGTTTACTTCAATAGGGACGAGGCGGGTTGGGGGGTATCCACGGTCTCGGTCACGCAATAAACAGGCCTCAGTTTGAGATCGCAACCTCAGTCAGCTGCCTTCGCTTCAGCCACGGCCTCTAGTTCCTCTCCTCGCAATTGCTTCCACATCTCGACCACCCGGTCCTTCACCTTCGCGATGAGGGCTGAGTACGCTTCTTCAGAAGCCCGCGACTCGGGCGGCGGGTAGATGGGATCTCCGATAGTCATCTTCAGCGGGGCAAACTTCTGGAACCTCTTGCCGCGCGGCCACGCGTCGTGGAAGCCATCGATCGCGATGGGCACGATCGGCACCTGCATGTGCACGGAGAGAATGGCGGCGCCTTTCTTGAAGGTACGCGGCGTGCCGTCGATGCTGCGCTCGCCCTCCGGATAGAGGATTAAGTTGCGGCCGTGGCTCAGACCGAATGCGCCGGCGCGCATGGCCGGGATCAGGTTGGCGTCCGGATCGACCACCACCACGCGAACGGCCTTCGCCAACTTTCGCATGAATCCCGTGCCGAAGATTTCGCTGGTGCCTACAGCGAAGCAATTGGAGAAAACTTCGCGCGGCAGGACGGAGGCCAGGACTACCGGATCGAGATAACTTTGATGATTTGAGGAAAGAATGTAGGTGCCGCTCTTTGGGAGCTTCTCGAGCCCTGAGACAGTGAGGTGGAAGCGATCGCGCGCGATCAACTGCAGCCCGCGCGTTACAAAATACCAGAAGCCTTCGACTACGGGATGCGGCCGGGCTAGCTCGAGCACGTCGGGGTCGGTGGGATCCTCGCGCAGCACGGCGCTCCAGCCCGCGAATTGCGCCTTGGAGACGGTCTTGCCGGTGGCCGCGCTTTCGAGAACGGCATTCACCAGATCTCGCACCGTGTAGATTTCGGCGAGTTGGCCTTCCTCAACGTCGCCGCCAAGTTCTTTTTCGATTTCTACGAGCAGTTCGACCCGCTGCATCGAGTCGAAACCGAGATCCAGTTCGAGATTGTCGGTGGGCAGGACCCGGTCCGGTGCATTGCGGGAACTTTGCTTAATGACGCCGAGAGCTCGCTGGACCTCGGGCTTTTCGAGCCAGGCTTCGTCTTCGGTCGTTAACGCTTTCTGCGAGGGGACTTCAGCCTGACCCGTTGTTCCCCTGGCCTGGTTCGCGCGCACGCGCTTTTCGATTTCGAAACGCTTCAGTTTGCGGGTGGTGGTGCGCGGAAGGTCTTCTTGCCAGATTTCGTAGTTGCCGATGCGCTTGGTGGAGGCGAGTTGTTGCGAGAGCCCTTCGATATCGAAGCGAATAACTTCCTTCGCATTGACTACCTTGCGCTCCTTAAGAACATCGAAATTTGGGACAACGACGGCGTAGAGGCGCTCGGAATTCGGGTCGCCCGGTTTCGCTTCCAGGCCCATCACGCAGATTTCCTTGATGTAGGGCGACTTCAGATAGTGCGTTTCGATCTCCTCCGGATAGATGTTCTTGCCGTTGGCGAGAACGATCAATTCCTTGCGGCGGCCGGTGATGAAGAGATTGCCGCTGGAATCGAAGTAGCCGAGATCGCCGGTGTGCAGCCAGCCGTCTTTGATTGCTTCGGCGGTTGCGTCGGGACGGTTCCAGTAGCCCTTCATGACGATTGGCGCGCGGATGATGATCTCGCCGACGGGCTGGCCGGTTTCCTCGGAGGGCTGCGGGTCTAGGATTTTGGATTCAATGGTCGGCAAGGGCGGCCCTACAGAGCCGATCACAACGTGGCCGGGGGTGTTGAGGAAGGCCGCGGCCGACGTCTCGGTGAGCCCGTAAGCGTTCAGTAGGTCGATGCCGAAGTCGTGGAAGTCACGGGCAACTACGGGATCGAAGCGGGAGCCGCCCGTGATCAGGTAGCGCATGCGGGTACCGAAGGTCGCGTGAATTTTTCCGAACAGCAGCTTCCCCGCGTTGAGGTGCAAGCGGCGCAGGAACCGATTTACATGCATTAGCGATTGGAGAACCGACTCCGCGAGGCGGCCGCGCTTGCTGACTTCTTTGAAGATGCGTTCATGAATCAGATAGAAGAATTGCGGAACTACGGCGAACGCCGTGATTTGACGTTCCTGCAGAGCTCGCAGAAGTTCGGTGGTGTTCAGCGTTTCGAGATAGACGACGCGCGCGCCTTTGACCAGGGGCAGCATCAGGTTCGCCATCTGCGCCAGCACGTGGAACATGGGCAGGATGCCGAGCACGGCGTCGGTGGGGCCGATCTGCAGAAGGCCGAAGACGGCGTTGACCTCGCCCAGCATGTTGGCGTGCGTGAGTTGCACGCCTTTGGGGTCGGCGGTGGTGCCGGACGTATAGAGTAAGGCGGCGACGGTATCGGCCGGTGCCTCGACGGGGCGGAAGTTGCCGGGTCCGGCGGCGAAGATCGCGTCGAGATCGCCGACCCAGCTGGATTGCGGTTGCTTGTCTTCTTTGCCGGTTGCGGATTTCAGGGAAGTGGGATCGGTGAGCACCAGTTGTACGTTGAGTCCTTCGACAGCTTGGCGGGCGGTCGCAAGGTGCTTGACGTCCGTGACGAGCAGCGAAGCGCCGCTGTCCTTCAAGAGCTTGGTGACCTGGTCGGCGTGGAACGCGGTGTCGAGCGGAACGGCCGTGTAACCGGCGGCGATGGCGCCCAGGTAGGCAGCGACCCAGCGCGGATGGTTGTCGGCAAACAGAGCGACGCGCGCGCCTGCGGGTAGCTTTTTCTCGGTCAGCCAGCGGCCGACCGACTCGGACATCTTGCGGGCCTGGGCGTAGGTGTAGCTCTCGACCTGATCTTTGCGCTGGATTTCGAGAGCTATATGCTGTGGGCCGCGCTGTTCGGCTTCCACAAACTGGTCGTAAAAAGTAGGCATGAGGGGCGGGGAAAATATACCTGAAAAGATCGAAGTCCGATTGAGGTACGTTTCCCTGAGACGATGGAGGGGCGGGGACGCACGACCCTCCATTGCCCGAATTCGGGGGCGCCTGCCTGCTTGCTGGTTCGGACCTAACGCTCTTCGGCGGCATCCAATATGCTAGGCTTGAGTGGCTTTATACTGTGGGGTACGTGTCCCCCTCTGAAGGAACCCAGATTTGATTAACACCTTAGTAGCCAAGGTCTTCGGGACTAAGAACGAGCGCGAAGTGAAGCGGCTATTGCCGCAGGTCGAGGCCATTAACGCGCTCGAGCCCGCGATGAAGAAGCTGTCGGATGCCGAGCTGCGCGCCAAGACGGACGAGTTCCGGCAGCGCATTCAGGAGCGGCTGGCCAAGATCGCCGACGAGCCCGATGCCGATCCCGACCGCCAGAAGGCAATCGAAGCCGAACGGAGCCTCGTCCTGAAGGAAGTCCTTGACGAGTTGCTGGTGGAGGCTTTCGCCGTTTGCCGCGAGGCCAGCTGGCGCGTGCTGAACATGCGGCACTTCGATGTGCAGTTAATTGGCGGCATGGTGCTGCACTCGGGCAGGATTTCGGAGATGAAGACCGGCGAAGGCAAAACGCTGGTCGCGACGCTTCCTGTGTATCTCAACGCGCTCAGCGGCCGCGGAGTGCACGTGGTCACCGTCAACGACTACCTGGCCAAGCGCGACTCGGAGTGGATGGGCAAGCTCTATACCTTCCTCGGACTCTCCGTAGGCGTCATCGTGCATGATCTGGACGATGAAGAGCGCCGCGAAGCCTACGGCGCCGATGTCACCTACGGCACCAATAACGAATTCGGTTTCGACTATCTGCGCGACAACATGAAGTTCGATTTGAAGGATTGCGTGCAGCGTGTGCACAACTTCGCCATTGTCGACGAAGTGGATTCGATCCTGATCGACGAAGCCCGTACGCCGCTGATCATCAGCGGCGCCAGCGAGGAGTCGACCGACAAGTACGACCGGGTGAACCGCATCATCCCAAAGCTAGAGAAGGGTGAAGAGGTCGAGGTGCCCCCTGGCGAGCCGAAGATTTACACCGGCGATTTCGTGGTGGATGAGAAGCACAAAAACATTACGGTTACCGACGAGGGCTGGGAAAAAGTTGAAAAGCTGCTCGGGATTGGCAACATCGCTGATCCGGAGAACTGGGATCTTAAGCATCACGTCGAGACTGCGGTCAAAGCGCATTCGCTTTACCGGCGCGACGTCGAGTACGTGGTGAAGGCCAAGGACGACAATCCTCGTGAAAAAGAAGTGATCATCGTCGACGAGTTCACGGGACGCATGATGCCCGGGCGGCGCTGGTCTGACGGATTGCACCAGGCGATTGAAGCCAAAGAGAACGTCAAGATCGAGCGCGAGAACCAGACGCTGGCGACCATCACGTTCCAGAACTACTTCCGAATGTACAAGAAGCTGGCCGGCATGACCGGTACAGCCGAAACGGAAGCGCCTGAGTTCGACAAGATTTACAAGTTGGAAGTCGTCGTCATTCCAACAAACAAGGAGTTGCTGCGCAAAGAAAATCCGGACGTCGTCTACCGGACTGAGAAGGAAAAGTATTTTGCCGCGGCGGATGAGATTCAGCGGCTGTACGAGAGCGCGCAGCCGGTGCTGGTGGGCACTACGTCGATCGAGAAGTCGGAGAGGCTGTCGGAACTTCTGAAAAAGAAGGGGATTAAGCACGTCGTTCTGAACGCGAAGTTTCACGAGCGCGAAGCTGAGATCGTCGCGCAGGCCGGACGCAAGGGAGCCGTGACCATCGCCACCAACATGGCCGGCCGCGGTACCGACATTCTGCTGGGCGGCAATCCGGAATTTATGGCCAAGCAGGAGTGCGTGAAGAACGGGGTTGCGCAGCCTCTGCGGGCCGCGCAAGGCAAAGTGGAAGCGGCTGTCGATGATGCCACGATGACCCGTTGGTATTACGGTGGCAGCGAGTACGCGGTCCCGACCGATAAGTGGAACGAAGCCTTTCAACGCTACAAAGTACAGACTGATGCTGAGCATGCCGACGTGATCGGCGCGGGCGGCCTCCATATTTTCGGTACCGAGCGTCACGAAGCGCGCCGCATCGACAACCAGCTCCGTGGACGCGCCGGTCGTCAGGGCGATCCCGGATCGTCGCGCTTCTACCTGTCGCTGGAAGACGACCTGATGCGCATCTTCGCTAAAGAGTGGGTGTCGAACCTGCTGCAGCGGCTGGGGATGGAAGAGGGCGTACCCATCGAATCGCGCATGATCACCAAGCGCATCGAATCCGCGCAGAAAGCGGTGGAGGCGCAAAACTTCGAAGCCCGCAAACACCTGCTCGAGTACGACGATGTGATGAACAAACAGCGCGAGGCCGTCTACGGCTTGCGCCGCCGGCTGCTGGAGGGCCTGGATCAGAAAGACCTGATTGTTGAGGACTATGTTTCGGGAATTCTGGGCGATCTGATTGACCAGTGCTGTCCACTCAAAGAGCACGTCGACAACTGGGATCTTAAGGCTCTGAAGGATGGGATCTTCACGCGATTCGGCGTGGATATTTACGCAGAAGGCATCAAGCCGGAGACGCTGAACCGGGGCGAACTGGGTGACGCGATCTTTGACAAATTGAAGGAACGGTACGCGGCCAAGGAGCAGATGATCGGCCCGGAGGCCATGCGCTATCACGAGCGCATGATCATGCTGAGCGTGCTGGATTCGCTGTGGAAAGACCACCTCCTGAACATGGATCACTTGAAGGAGGGCATCGGGCTGCGCGGGTACGGGCAGCACGATCCGCTGGTCGAGTACAAGCGCGAATCCTTCGACATGTTTGAAGAGATGATGAAGAAGTTCCAGGAAGAGACGGTACGGTACCTGTACCTGATGCAGGTGCTGGAACGTCCGCCGGATAGCGGGATTGGGCCGGAAGGCGGACCGGGTGGGCCCGTGGGACAAGGCGGACCGGACGCTGGCGTTCCTGTGCTTCGTCCCGGGGGCGGAAATGGCAAGCCTCCTCGGCACGTTGCCACATCTGTCGATGACCTTGAAGAAGCTTTCCAACGGAAGAAGCGTCGCGAGCTGGAGTCGGCGCGCATGGCCGGGGGTGGGGAAGCGAAGACCGTGCAGCAAGTGGTTCGGGGCGCGGATAAAGTGGGGCGCAACGATCCATGTCCTTGCGGGTCGGGGAAGAAATATAAGAAGTGCCACGGAGCGTAGTTACGGCTGCGAGCTGCTAGCTTTGAGCCACGACCGATCGGGCGAGCGGTAGAACGACCTCACGTCGGGATCTTGCTTAGCTTCAAGTGTCCGCAGATCCCCCCAAAGCCCTCATTCACAGCTTGTCAGCAGTCGTACAATAGAGACAGGCAGTGCGGGAGGCTTCCCCATGATTGCACTTCGCCTCGTCCGACTCATCGAAACTCATTCCGAAGAACTGGCCGAAGGCTTAACTAGAAAACTCCTATCGTCGGATCGCACGCGCGACATGCGCAACGTTCCAGCCAACGAGCTTCACCATCGTTGTCACGAAATCTATCGCAATCTCAGCGACTGGCTCCTCAACAAAACGGAACACGATGTGGAGGAGGTCTATAAAGCGCTGGGTGCCCGGCGTGCCCAACAAAACGTGTCCATGGCTGCCTTGGCGTGGGCGATCCTGCTCACGAAGGAACATCTGTGGACTTTCCTTGAGTGGGAGGGCGTGCACGGTGGCTTGCACAATGTCTTCGGAGAATTGGAATTGCTGCGTTTGCTCGATCAATTCTTCGATCGTGCGGTGTATTACGCGACTGAGGGATATGAAGAGGCGACGGCTTCGCGGGCCGCGTAACTAGTCGTCAGTCGCTACTCATCAGTCGGCAGAACTTTTCAGGTGTCTCGCGATGACCGACGACGGGAGGCGGGCGACTGCTGGCGAATTGCTCGAAACGTCATCTCCTGAGCGCGACTTCGAGTCCGCCGCTTCCAGGCGAAGAATAATCCGGCATAGGTGTCGGTAATGTAGTCATCCGGCCGGATGCTCAGCAGCTTTGCGGTCTGATCGATCCATCGCGCGGAGCCTTCGATCTCGCCGAAGTTTCCGATGGGCGTCTCATCCACGACTACGTGGCCTCGGCCATCGCTCCACTCCGCTCGGAATTTCTCATAGCGAAACGAAGGTCGGAAGCCAAGTGCGTGCAGGATAGCGTCCATTTTCGGGCCATCATCCACTTTTGTTTCGCGTTCCACACGCGTTTTGTGACGGTCCGCCTTGCCTTTGGATTTGTGGGTGAGCAGCCACTGCTCACCATATTTGCGCAGCCGCAACAATTCCCCGCGCTGCCTTAAGGTTTGTCCCGGCAGATCGTAGAGCGTATTCATCTCGTGTGTTCGCGGAGTGACCAGACGGAATTTGGCGGACCTGAGGAGACGCCTGAGAGCCCGGGTATCGGTTACTCGGAATTTGATCTCGATCTCTTTGCTTGAGGTCATATCGGACCTAACGGAACGTGGGTAGCTTTACGAGATCGGCTGGCGGCACGACCTCAATGGGTTGTCCTGCTTTGCGCCATGCGGTCAGGCCGCCGACCAGGATGAACGCGTTGAATCCCTTTTCCCGCAGCATGTGCGCCACCCGGGCGCTGGTCGCTTCGCGCACTCAAGTGCAGTAGAGATACACGTCTTTGTCAGGCGGAAGTTTCTTCAGTTCGGCTTCGAGATTGTTGGGCTCGATGCGGATGGAGCCCTTGATGCGCGCAGTGTCTGCATCGTAGTAGCCGTGACTGCGCACATCCACGAGCAGCACTTTGTCTGCTTCTTCAGAAGCCAGTTTCTCGATGATCTCCTGCACTTGCACGCGAGGCACGACGCGATACACGCGGTTCTTGCGGACCAGCCAGATGCGGTAAGCGGCGTATACGATCAGTCCCAGCAGTAGCAATTCTTCAATCGCATGGCCGGCTGTCTGGAAGCTGCTGCCGATAGCTTTCAAGAAGTCGCGGCCCAGGAAGCCAAGTGTGAAGTAGGCCAGGATGTACAGGGCGGCGCCCAGCGCGTCGTAGCGCACGAACTGACTGAACGGCATCCTCATGCTGCCCGCGAGCGGCGGCCCCATGGTATTTACGCCGGGAATGAATTTTGCGATGACCAGGGTGGTCTTGCCGCGTTTATAGAAGGATTCGGCGGAGCGGAGGATGCAGGTTTCCGGATTGGCTGAGACCTTGCAGAGAAACCCGAGCAAGGTCCAGCCTGTCCACTTGCCGGCAAGGAAGAGCAAAGTATCGCCGAGCACCATCGCTCCCAGCGCCAAGGGCAACAGAATCGGCGCGTGCAAGACGTGACCGCCCACGGCCGCGCCTGCAGCCACCAGAGCTAGCGCCGCAGGGACGGGCAGGCCGATCGCCTCCGCGAAAACCAGCGCGGCGACGATCGCGTATCCGTGCCGGGATATGAGAGAAATCAGGTCAGACATGCCGTACAGCTAGACTAACGGTGATCGGGGAGCCGAGTCCAGCCGAGGACCTGGGCACAATTGCGAATCCGGCGTGTGCTGTCCGCATCCAAGACTTGGAAACAAAATGCATGCGAGGTCCTATGGCACAAGCAACGACTACCGATGCGCGACGCTACGTCAATCTGCCCGGCCGTCTCTCGACCCTTCCTTTCAGCGATGGCGTTCTGGTTGGGGACACCTTTTATCTGTCCGGTCGAATTGGCATCGATCCGGTGACTGGGCGAGCTCCGAGCGACGTGGATGCCGAGGTCACGCTATTGCTTGATGGCGTGCAGGCGGTTTTGGCGGAAGCGGGCATGAGCATGGACGACCTTGTCTCGGTGCAGATCTTTTCGCCCGATCTTTCTTTGTGGGAGCCGTTTAATTCGGCGTACGTAAAGCGCTTTGGCCGGGATCTGCCGGCGCGTGCGTTCATCGGATCGGGTCCGCTGTTACTTGGGGGCAGATTCGAATTGATGGGGATCGCCGTGCGCAGGTCGTAGAGGAGTAATCCGCTGCTTGCGTTGCGGCTGGGCCCCTGGCGGGCTTACGCCAGCTGCGCGTTGTGCCGCCCCGGCGGGGCTCTCCTCTTGATTACTATTTTCCCAGCACTTACGTGCTGGGCTATCCTATGCCGCCGCTGCGCGGGTTTTGTTCGGTCAGTTCATCTGCCAGATGCGGAAATTGAGATAGGAAGCGAACACCACCCAAAGCAGGTAGGGAATCAGCAGCCAGGCGGCCAGCAGAGATATCGGCAGGAAGGCGACGGCGGTTGCGACGATCATCGTCCACAAGACAAGGATTTCGCCGAACGCCGTGCCGATGCGATGAAGGCCGAAGAAAATCACGGACCATAACGAGTTCAAGACGAGCTGCACGCCGAAAAGAGCAAGGGGCAAACCGGCTTGGGACCAGGTTGAGCTGCGCCACACCAGCCAAGCGCTCATCGCCATCATCAAATAGAGCACGGTCCAGACCGGACCGAAGATCCAGTTGGGTGGCGTCCACTCGGGCCGCCGCAACTGCGTGTACCACGTGTTCACGGACGAGCTGGTGAAGAGCGCTCCGATCGCGGCTGCTGAAAAGCAGACGACGACGAAAGGCACCAGAGATATCCAGGATCCGCGGTCAAACATCGCAAGGCTCTTTCGATTCGCGCCCGTCGCTCGCTAGGGCAGAGTTACGGTGATCGCTTCACAAGGCCGCGTGCCGACGCGCCGGTAACTGTGTTGCACGGCGGAATCGAAATAGATGGCGTCCCCGGTTTCGAGCGAGAAGTCTTCGTTCCCAACCTTTATATCCAAACTACCACTGACCAAGTAGAGGAACTCGACCCCGGGATGATGATGAGGCTTACTTTTGTCTGGAGGCACGTCCTGAAACTCGGCTAGAAACGCATTAAATTTGCGTTCGGTTGCGGGATAGTCGAGACACTCGAAAAAATAAGCGACTTCGCCGGATCCGGGACGCTCGGGGAAGCGGATGCGGTCCTGCTTGCGCACGATGGCCACGACGCGGCGCTTTCTCTCATCCGTAAAGAAGAATTCAAGACCCACTCCAAATACCAGCGCAACGCGCAGCAATGTGGGCAGGGTCGGGAACAGCTTTCCGCGCTCGAGTTTTGATAGCAGAGCAGCCGATAGACCTGTGTGCTTGCCGAGTTCCACCAGTCCCATGCTTTTCTTCAGGCGGAGTGCTCGAATCTTCTCCCCAATCGCGTATGGTTTCAGGCCGTCGGTGACAGTTTGGGAGATCATGAAGGTATCCTTACAAGAAAATAAATTTGAGTAATAATAAATAACGCGGTGATTTGGACGCAAGTCGGAAATCATCGAAAATCCTCGAAAAACGATAAGGCGGCTCACGGGGAGCCGCCTCGGCAGAAATTTCTTTTTTACTGTGATTACTGGGGCTTTTTCTTCCCGAGGAGTCCGCCTAATGCGTCGACCGCACTGCCGGTTTTGCCGCCGCCAGCTTTGCCGCCGCTCAACACGCCCTGAATCGTGTTGCCGGCGAGTCCCCCCGCCATGCCTTTAAGGTCCGGAACGAACTCCGGCTTGGAAGTAGTTCCCGCGATGCTGAATGGGATGCCGCCTTTTCCGCTACCCATGCCAGCGACCTGAGCTAGGCCTCCGGCCATGCCACCATGCAGGTTGGCGAGCATCTTGAAGTTGAGGGCGCCAGCTGGACTCACCGTACCGTTGCCCGTGATCACGCCAATCGCCGGAACGGTGAGGTTGAGATTGTCGGCGCGTGTGCCTTCTGGCGCAACGCGCGCATTCGTGCTGAAGTTTTGAATACTCGTATCAGGATTCGAAGCGGCCTTCCCCGCGAACGTGGAGAGCGCGCCGAGTTTTGATCCCAGGTCAAATCCGGCGAGCTTGGTATCGGAGAGACGAACCGGACCGGTGATGACCAGCTTGTCGATGGGGCCGACGATACTGAGATCGGTGGACAACGTTCCGCCCTTTAGTTGCGAACCCGAAGGCAGAACAACGCCGAGCGCGGGAAGCATTGCCTCGAGTTCTTCGACCGGCATGTTGGGTCCATTGAGCTTCATGTCGAGGACTTGGGTTTCGCCCACCGTTTTGAAAGAGCCGGTCAGGTGGGCGACGGCTTTGCCGATTTCGACATCGCCTTGGGTGAGGTGGCCCGATTGCTTGTCGAGGTCAACATCGACCGCATGCTTGATGACGACGGCTTTCGATGCCGGCGAGCCCTTGGGCGAGAACTGCAGCTTGTTGCCTGTGAACGTACCAATCGCTTTGGCCATGCTGCCATTGGAATTCAAAGTTCCATCGAAGCTCGCCAGGCCTGCAATTCCGCTGGCCGGATCGATGAAGCCTGAGGCCACGACATCCATGTTGTTAACTTTGACCTTGGCTTCGAAAGGAGTCTTGGCGGCGTCGGTGGCGTTAATCGGTCCGGCTTGTCCGGTAATGTCAGCAGTGCCGCCCGCCGGCAGCTTCGCAGTGAGGCGGAAGGGGAACTGGGAAGTTGGCGAAAAATTCGTGACCGTGATGTTCACTTGGTCATAGACATGTGGTTTGGCAGAGGAATTAGCCTTGCCGACGATAAGCTTGCCGTCGGTCACGCTCAACTTCGCGACAGAAAGGTTGCCGGGGCTGGAACCGGAGTTGGAGGGGACGGATTTTTCCGTCGACTTTCCGCCCAAGCTCGAGAAGTTCCATTTGCCGTCGGCTGTTTTCAGGAGCGTGATCTGCGGCTGCTCGAGCGTGATATCGGTGACACGGATTTCCTTCGAGGTGATGAGCGGCCAGACCTCCACGCCCACCTTTAGGGACTTCGCAGTTACGAAGGGAGTGGTGCCGAAAGCCGGATCTTCGGCGATCGAAATATTGTCGGCCGAGACGCTGCCCGTGAGGATCGACAGGCTGAGATTTCCGACCTTGACTTGCCTTCCGAGTGCCTCGCTCGCGGTGGCTTCGATCTTAGGCCGGAAGCTGTTCACATTGATGAAGAAGGGAATTGCGATCAGGATTACGACCAGTATAGCAACGACGATGCCGGCGATTTTGAGGATGCGTTTCATAGACTCCCTGCCTTCCGAACGGACGGTGAGGTTACGGTGGAAAGAACCAAGGAAGAAGCACGGCCCGGAAGCGCGACTTTGTGGACTAAGAGTCTATCAAAAAACCAAACTTCGTCATTGGTGGTTTGGAGTCAATTCAGGGAGGAGTGTTTGCGGACGGCGCCCGCGAGCGGATTAATTGCGCTCCGTCCAAGACTGAGTGGCTGCCGTTGCGGTTGCAAGATCCGTGCGATAGCGCCGATTCTTGACAGCGCTCGCGCCGTCCTGTAACGTCCGCCAACGTCGGCTTGCACGCAGGCATACGCCGGGTGGCATACGATCCGTGCGCTCTGCCGGGGAGAGGGGGAGGATTCATGGTCACGATTCGTGACGTAGCCAAAGAAAGTGGATTCTCCTCGACGACGGTTTCGATCGTACTGAACAACGCGCCGCTGGCCCGTTACATTCCGGCTGCTACCAAGAAACGAATCGAGCGTGCCGCGAAAAAGCTGGGCTACCGGCCGAATCTATTCGCGCGGTCGCTGCGCAGCAAGCGTAGCCACACGGTCGGCGTCATGGTGGTCGATATGACCGATCCGTTCTGTACGCTGGTGTTGCGCGGCATCGAGAATTCCCTCTACCAATCTTCCTTCCTGCCCATTCTGACTGATATGCACAACGAGCGTGTCCGGTTCGAGCGTTATTTGGAGATGCTGCTCGACCGCCGCGTGGAAGGCCTGATCGTGGTCGCCAACTGGCTCTTCTTGGACATCAACCTGCTATCCGACTTGGAAAAAAGCAGCGTGCCGACCGCGATTATCGGCTGCGAACTGAAAAACGAACAGATGAGCTCGGTCATCGTCGACAACGAACTCGGTGCCCAGCTTGCGATCGAGCATCTGCATGCTCTGGGGCATCGCAAGATCGCGATCATACGGGGGCCCAAGGGGCTGGTGGATAGCAGTCCGCGCTGGAAGGGAATTCGTAATTTCGCCAAATCAAGCGGTCTTGAACTGGACCAGCGACTGATCCTGGATCTGCCGGAGTCGCGGGATCCCATTTCGAGTTTCGAGGCCGGTTTCAAGTTGACCGAAGATCTCATTAAGCAGAAACGTCCGTTCACCGCGATTCTTGCGTTCGACGACATGACTGCGTTTGGCGCCATCCGCGCCTTGGCCAAGGCCGGCATTCGAGTGCCCGAACATTGTTCCGTGATCGGTTTTGATGACGTCGCGAATTCGGCGTTTTATACGCCCGCATTGACCACCATCCGACAACCGCTGGAGACCATGGGCGGCATGGCGGTCGGTCTGGTGGTGGATGGCATCAATGCAGTGCTCGAAAAACGCGAGGCTTCCGCCTTGCATCGGAAGGTTGCACCCGAACTGGTAGTTCGGGAATCCACACACTCGATCAGCTAACTCAGTTTCTTCCCGCGAAGCCGCTTATTGTGCAAACTCAGGCGAAGCCGGGACTTTTATAGGGCGGAGCTAGCCTCTGGTGCCGACTTGTACTTTCGCGGCTGCGTCCACAGTGGTGAAGGCTCGCTCCAAATCGGCGAGCAAGTCGTCGATGTGTTCGATGCCGACTGAGAGCCGGATTAACTGCTTCGTCACGCCCATCTTCTCGCGCTCCTCCGAGCGGATCATTGCGTGGGAGGTGATGACGGGAATGGTCACAAGCGACTCGACTCCTCCTAGACTGGGTGCCAGAGTGAAGAGTTCGAGGGCCTCGGCGAACCTGCATGCATCTTCACCAGTGCCATCGATTTCAAAGCTGAGTACGCCGCCACCGCCATGCATCTGTTCCATGGCCAGCGCGCGCTGCGGGTGTTCCTCCAGGAACGGGTAGTTCACGCTGCGAACTCTCGAGTGCGCCTTGAGAAACTGCGCCACGCGGAGTGCGTTCTCATTCTGCCGATGGACACGCACCGCCAACGTCTTGATGCCGCGCAGCAGCAGCCAGGCCGCGTGCGGGTCCATGGTGCAGCCGAGCGTGGTCCGAGTCGCGTGGATCGCCTGCACAAGGTCCCGCCGGCCGGCAATGATTCCGCAGATGATATCTGCGTGCCCGCCGAAATACTTGGTGCCAGAATGCATGATGAGGTCGATGCCATGTTCGGCGGGCCGGCAGTTGATCGGCGTTGAGAACGTGCTGTCCACCAGCGTGACGACGCCGTGCCTCTGGGCAAGGGCTGCGACTCGCTTCAGATCGACTACCCGTAAGGTCGGGTTGGTTGGCGATTCAAGGTAAAGCAGTTTGGTGCTGGGTCGAAGCGCGGCTTCGTGTTGCTTGTAGTCCGTCGTGTCAACCAGCGTGACCGCAACGCCAAATTTTGGAAGCCACTGCGTCAGGAACTTCGTTGCACCGCCGTAGATGTCCCGTTGAGCGATGATGTGATCTCCACTCTTCAGGAGTGAAAGGATCGTGGTGGTGATCGCTGACATGCCGGACGAGAAGAGGAGCGCGGCATCCGCGCTTTCGAGATCCGCAATCGCCTTCTCGGCGACCGTGTGCGTAGGATTCCCGTAGCGCGTGTAAAAGCGATCGGTGTAGGTGGCCCGGACCTGCTCGTCCAGGTCCGTGGCTTCGAATGTGGAAGTCTGATAGATCGGCGTACTGACCGGGCCGTTCTTCTTGTGGAGGTCCATTCCGCCGCGTACCGCCTCGGTTTCAGCGCGGCGCTTGCTTTTTTTCATGGTTTGCCTCCGTCGTTGAAATTCCGAAAGTTTCCCGTTCTTTCCTTGTCGGATCCGCGAGCAGTTCTTCGCTTCATCCGACACGAAGAAAGATCTACGCCTTTACCGTCGCCTGATCCAGTGCCGGGACTAGCGAGAACCACTGCTCGGATCGAGCGTGCCGGCCGCTGGTCAGTTCATCGAATGCCTTTTGGAGCTTTCGCGTAACCGGGCCCGTCTTCCCACTGCCGATGGTGCGGAAGTCAATTTCGCGAAGGCCGATGACTTCGGCGGCCGTGCCACACACGAACACTTCGTCCGCAATATAAAGCTGGTCACGCGAGATCTGCTCTTCCACAACCGTGTATCCCAGGTCTCCGGCAAGCGTTATCAGGCTGTCGCGTGTAATCCCCTCGAGAATCGAACCTCGCGGCACGGTGTAGATGACTTCATTGCGCACGACGAAAATATTCTCTCCCGTGCACTCGGCCACGTAGCCCGATGGATCGAGCATGATCGCTTCGTCGAAGCCGAGGCGCTGCGATTCCGTTTTCGCGAGGATCGATCCGACGTAGTTGCCTGAGACTTTCGCCTTGGTCATCATGATGTTTGGATGGAGCCGGGTGAACGACGAGATGTTGGCGCGAATGCCCCGTTCCTTGGCCTGTTCCCCAAGAAAAGCCTTCCATTCCCATACCGCAATTAGGAGGCGCGGCTTGCCGGCATCGACCACCATGCTCATGGCGCCGTCGAGATAGATCAGCGGACGGATGTAGCACGAGGAAAATCCGTTGGCGGCGATGAGTTGATGGATGGCAGTGGAAATCTGGTCGCGCGTATAAGGCAGATCGCGAAAGCCGACTACCAGCGCGGAATCGAGCAACCGGTCGACATGTTCGGTCAATCGGAAGACAGCCGGTCCGCGATCGGTCGCGTAGCAGCGGATGCCCTCGAAGACGCTGTACCCGTAATGCAAGCCGGCATTGACGAAAGGCACGACGCCTTCCGAGGAAGGCCGGAGTTCGCCGTCGATCCAGATGAATTGCGGGGTCCCTGACATGACTCTCCTGAAAATCGATAGAGTTCTGCGCGCAAAAACGCTGGCATCAGATTAAGCCGCCGCCTCTGCAAGGAGCAAGGGAAACCCTCGCCGGCCCTGTGAAAGGGCGTTTCGTAAGGGTTGTTATAATCCCACGCCTATGGAAACGGGACTTCGGAATCGTGTGGCCATCGTGGCGGCCTCAAGCCAGGGAATTGGACGGGCGACCGCCGAGGCGTTTGCGGCCGAAGGCTGCCGGGTAGCGATGTGCGCCCGCAATGCCACCGCGCTCGAAACAGCGGCAGCGCAAATCCGGAAACAGTACAGCGTCGAGGTGTTAAGCAACCCTTTGGATGTTACCAGCGCTGACGCTGTTCGAAGCTTCGTGGAAGCGGTTGTTGCTAAATTTGGAGCGGCAGATATTTGTGTCACCAACGCCGGAGGGCCGCCAGCGAAGGGCTTTTTAGCAGCCTCAGTCGAAGAGTGGCGCAAGGCGATCGATGCGAACTTCCTGAGCACGGTTTATTTCGCAAAAGAAGTCATCCCGCACATGCAGAGGCGGAGATGGGGACGGATCATCACGATTACGTCCATCACCACCAAGCAGCCGGTTTCGGACCTCGTACTGTCGAACGCCGTGCGTGCGGCCGTCGTGGGCCTGGTGAAGAGCCTGGCCAACGAGTTTGGCAAGGACGGGATTTTGGTTAACAACGTGGGGCCGGGCTTCACCGCTACCGATCGCCTGAAGGAACTGGCAAAGGCTCGCTCCGCGGCATCGGGCAAGTCGCAACAGGAAATTTTTGACAGTTGGGCGGTAGACGCGGCTCAGAAGCGAATTGGCGAGCCGAGGGAAGTGGCGGACACGATTGTGTGGCTCGCTTCCGAGCGAGCGTCATTTATCACGGGGCAGACAATCCTTGTGGACGGGGGAGCCTACAAGGGGCTGTAGATGTTGAATTCTGCTTCAATTTGAGTGCAGCAGTTTCCTGAGAACTATTGTGGTTCCACCGATGTGCTTTTCTTGCGAACTCTACCTGCTTTTAGTAACCTATCGCGCAACTCCCAACTCAGTCTAAGTTGACCCGGGATCATTATCTACTCCGGCACCGTGGGACGGGAGAATTGTCCGTGGGGGACGAACAGAATCAAGCCGGACCGGGTAGCTGTACGCGGCAAGGCCAAGCTCGAGTTTATGCTGCGGCTTCCTGTCGTTCCAATCGCTAGATTTCAAGACTGCAAGAGCAAGTAAACCGTGAACCCCAAGTGGGGGAGGAGTGTATGTTGCAGATTCTTCGCAGCCGTTTGTGGTGGATAGTCCTTGGAGCTTCGATGCTCG
>DASRDJ010000377.1:0-9356 GCA_035652655.1 Terriglobales bacterium | reverse complement strand
CCGACCGAAGGCGCCTTCTCGCGCCTGCTCCCGCGCCCCGAACTCGAGGAACTCGCCAAGAAGCGTATCCCGCTCGGCCGTTTCGGCACGCTGGAAGAATTTGCCAATCTGGCCACGTTCCTGATTAGCGACGCTTCCTCCTACATCAACGGCGACGTAGTCATCATGGACGGCGGCGAGTGGCTCCAGGGCGCTGGAGAATTCACGACGCTCGGACGAATGTTGACTGACAAAGAGTGGGAAATGATGAGACCGAAGAAGGGATCAACCCAAAAGTAGGCGACTTGCATTTAGCCAGCGCAAGCAAACCCGAGGGCTAAGTGCTAAGTGCCAAGTGCTAAATACCAAGTGCCGCTTCTCCGAGTTCCGTGCGATGCGCCCTATTTCTTCTCTGGCAAGATCAACCACTTCAAAGCCATATTGACGAGGCTGAGCACGATCGCTCCCCAGAACGCCGCGCCAAACGTATCCACATGAAAACCCGGCACAATCGCGGACGCCAGTTTGATCACCACCGCATTGATGATCAGCCAGAACAATCCCAGTGTCAGTAAAGTCAGGGGGAAGGTAACGATTTTCAGGAAGAGCCCGAGCGTGGCATTTACGAAGCCAATCACCACGGCCGCAATCAGCGCGGCCATCGGCCCGCTCACTGCAAACCCGGGCACCAGTCGCGAGACAATCCAGATCGACAATGCACTCAACAGCCAGTGAAGCAGCATTCTCATCGGCCACCTCTCAAATCAACGCAGCCGAATATAAAGGCCCCACCCACGAAAGCGCAATCTCAAGAGCGCTGTTTCGCACCCAGAAGCCTTTTTTGCTGACCACCTCCCACTGCCCTACTCAACCGCTACAATCCTCCCGTGCCCGCGAAAACCAACGCCGCACGTCTCCTCGATCAGTTAGGCATTCGCTACGAACTGCGCGAATATGAAGTCGACCCCAACGACCTCGCCGCCAAAACCGTAGCCGCGAAAATCGGGCTTCCCGCCGAACAAGTGTTCAAGACGCTGGTCGCGCGCGGCGACCGTAATGGGATCTGCATGGCGGTGATCCCCGGCAACGCGGAGCTCGACCTGAAAGCCCTCGCCGTGGCTTCCGGAGACCGCAAACTTCAACTCACTCCTGTGAAGGAATTGCAGAGCCTGACTGGATACATTCGGGGCGGGGTAACGGCTCTGGCCGGTAAGAGAGACTATCCTGTCTTCGCCGACGAAACCATCGAACTATTCGACACAATTTCGATCTCAGCGGGCGTGCGAGGCCTGCAGATTTTACTGGCCCCAGCCGACTACCTGAAAGCGACCAACGGAAAGCTCACTTCGTTAGCGCACCCCAAATAGTGTTGAAGATCCGGGCGGAAATTTATCAATGAAAAACGAGCAGAGGCAGCAAATTCTATCTCGACTAAACGGACGCAGTCGCGTCGCTGCGTTTGAGGCGGCAAAAACCGTTTGGGAATACTCTGACCCTCGCTTGGAACGTCCGCTCATTCAGACACTGAAGCATGGACGGAGACCCTTCAACCGTGCTGCCGCAGCTTTTGCGATGCAGATGGTTACTTCGCCAAGAACGATCAAGGCGCTGGAGAAGGTAGTGCGGAACAGGTCAGAGTCAACTCTCGTCCGGGGTGAAGCGGCCGAGGCGCTCGCCCATTGCCATCGCCAAAGATCGCACGAAGTGCTGCTCGCCGCATTGCAAGACCCCAGCAAGGAGGTTCGGTTCTGGTGCGCATTTTCTCTTGGCGAGATGGCGGAGAAGCGAGCCCTCGTTTCTCTGCGGCGTCTCACCGATAGCGACAAAAGAATGGTGAAAGGCTTCCATTCAGTTGCGAAAGAGGCGGCTGACGCAATTGAGAATATCCAGACCGCGAAAGTCGCGCACCGGCGAAGGAATGGGTGCGTTTTCTGCGTTCGCGCCTGACACGGGCTTGGAAACACGGGACTTGACGAGCGTCTATCCGGGAACTTACTACGCTTACTGTCCTCCCACTGCCGCTTTCGCCTCGATCGCCTCGAACACCTCCTGCGCCCTCTGTACCGCTTCTTGCACGTTCTCGCAAATATTGTTCTTTCCAATCACCTCTTCGAACTCGGCCTCATGCAGCAGCTTTGCCGGCTGCTCACGCGCTCCGCACAGGATCAGCGTCCGCCCCGTCGCTTGCAATGCTCGCGCAACCTCCTCAATCGCAAACAAACCCGTGGCGTCCAGCGCCGTCATGTTGCGCAGCCGCAGAACCACCACCGGCGGCAGCGTGTGCATGTTCTCCGTCACGGCCGAAATCTTGTCGGTCGCACCAAACAGAAACGGCCCGTGAATCCGGAAGATGGTCGCGTAGTACGGGATGTCCTTGTCCTGCAGAATATGAACCCGTCCGTCCTCAATGTAGTCATCCGTAACTTGCGAAACAGTAGTCGTCGCGGCCACTCGGCTGATGAACAGCAGCGCCGCCAGGATCATTCCTGCCTCGACCGCCACTGTCAGATCGGCGAACACAGTCAAAGCAAACGTCACCAGCCACACGCTGATATCTGTTTTCGTCAGCTTCAACAGTTGCGGGATCTCCCGCCACTCGCCCATGTTGTACGACACGACCATCAGGATTCCAGCCAGCACTGCCATCGGCACAAAGGCCACCAACCGCGAAGCGAAAAGCAGAATGCTCAGAAGCGTCAGCGCGTGAATCATCCCTGCTACCGGCGTCTGCGCACCCGAGCGGATATTTGTCGCCGTGCGCGCGATCGCGCCGGTAGCCGGCAGGCCGCCGAACATCGGGGACGCGATATTTGCCACGCCTTGCGCCACCAACTCCACGTTCGGATTGTGATGGTCGTTGCTCATCCGGTCCGAAACCACCGCCGACATCAGCGACTCGATCGCACCCAGCATCGCCACTGTAACGGCGGGACCCAACAAACTATGAATCAGATCCGCACGGAACATCGGTATCTGAAGCTTCGGTAGTCCACTGGGAATTCCTCCGAACCGCGACCCAATCGTCTCGACTGGCAATTTGAAGACGAAGACCGCCAGAGTTCCCATCAGCAGCGCGATGATCGGCCCGGGAATCCTGTTCGACAGGCTACGGCACACAATCAGAATGACCACGGTCGCCGCCGCCAGCAGCGCCGCATCGTAGTTCAGCGTCTTGATGTGAGAGGCAAATGCCAACAGCCGCTGCGTGAACTCGCCAGGTACCTTGGCGATTTGTAGGCCAAGAAAATCCTTTACCTGCGTGCTCGCAATCAAAATCGCAATGCCGTTAGTAAATCCCACCACGATCGGCCGGGGAATGAATTTGATGGCCGATCCCATACCCGCAAGCCCCATCGCTACCAGCAACACGCCCGCCATCACCGTGCACATGAACAACCCGTCCACGCCGTGCGCGGCAACGATTCCAGCGATGACTACAACAAACGCGCCGGTCGGGCCGCCAATCTGTGTCTTGGATCCTCCAAGTAAGGAGATCAGAAATCCGGTGACAATCGCGCAATAGATACCAGCCTGTGGCGTGAGCCCGGATGCAATGGAGAACGCCATCGCCAATGGCAGAGCCACCAGGCCAACGGTCACGCCCGCTAGGGCATCGTGCAGAAACTTGCTGGAGTTGTAATCCCGGAGGCAAAGCACCGACTTCGGAAGCCAGCGCTCCGGTGAGAAAATAATCGCCATTTAACAATTATGGCCGCGATTCACACAAATGAAGATAGCAATCTGTGCCCAGAAAAAATCGCCTTCCCGAATCGATGATTGCGCCGGGTAACTACTGACTTCAGGCCCGGCCCCTGCAAGTGCTACAGTGCTTCCGCATCTCAGGAGACCCCATGCCCACGCGCCTGCTCGTTCCGATACTCGCGATTATTCTGCTGTCCGCGACCGTCTTTGCCCAGACCACACCCGCGCCCTCTCACGTCGATGTCCCGACCATCGATCCGCGCCCCGATGACGTCAGCACTCTCGACGGCATCATCGCTGCCTACTACGATGTAATCTCAGGACCCGCCGGACAGCCGCGCCAGTGGTCGCGCGATCGCACGCTCTACATCCCCGAAATCCGATTCGTTTCCATGTCACAGAGCAAAGAGGGCAAGCCCGTCGCACGCACGATGACGCATCAACAATTCGTCGACGCCTCCGACAAGGGCCTCCAGGGCGGCTTTTACGAAAAGGAAGTCCACCGTGAAACCCAGCGCTTCGGCAACATCGCGCACGTCTTCAGCACCTACGAAAGCCGCATCAAGGCTGACGGCCCCATCATCGCGCGCGGCATCAACAGCATTCAGGCCTTCTGGGACGGCAAGCGCTGGTGGATCACCAACGCCATCTGGGACGAGGAACGCCCCGACAATCCCCTACCGCCCGAATTTTCGCCGAAAGCGACCGCGGATCATCCGGCTTCAAAGTGAGTTCGACGCAAACTGAATTTGAGGGCAGAAAGAATCCCCCGCGCGCGAGTCGCGGGGGAGTGGGGAGGGCCTGATGGCCAAGTGTTAAGTCTGGTGTACCACCTACCCGAGTAAACAATTTAAAATGCTTGTAAATAGTTGATTACACAACAATTACAAGCAGTCTCGTACAAATCTTCGAATCAACTATAGCCCGTAGTATGTCTAGCATTCCATTCGACTTGTTTCCGGACTAGAGGTTGTAAAGACAAAGAGGGGCGGCCTGATCGACCACCCCATTCGTTCTCCTCAGTTCCTTACCACACCCGACACGCGTTCGCGCGCACCATCGGCTGCCCGGCTTTGCAGCCAAACGCATGCGCGAATTCCGACATATTCCCGACCACATTGTTGATGCGATAGCGATTCAGCGAATGCCCCTGGGTCATG
The DNA here is from genome assembly GCA_035652655.1 of Terriglobales bacterium. GTDB lineage: Bacteria > Acidobacteriota > Terriglobia > Terriglobales > Acidobacteriaceae > Gp1-AA133. Next base: position 4,515 of record DASRDJ010000377.1, on the reverse strand, counting down.
ACAGCCGTGCGCGCAGCCTCGGGCCGATTTTCTCCGCACCACACGTTCGCGTATGCCAGAAAGAACGTCTGCAGTTCGGTAACGCCTCCGTCCGCAGGCGAGTCGAGTTCCTTCCCCTGCGCCTTCAAGGCACTTTGCAGTCCGTTCAGCGCGATGTGCACGCCGCCGTTGTCCGCGGTGTCTTCACCCAGCGACAATTTGCCGTTCTGCTTCACTCCTGCTTCCGGAACATCTTGTGTGTACTCTTCGGCGATACAACTGTCGCGCTCGTCGTAGGCAGCCGAATCCTTGGGCGTCCACCAGTCTTTCAGATTGCCGGCGGCATCGAACTTCCGCCCCTGATCGTCGTACCCATGGATGATCTCGTGCCCGATGACCGCTCCGATCGCACCATAATTCACCGCATCCCCAAGCTTCGCATCGAAGAACGGCGGCTGCAAAATTCCTGCAGGAAAGTTGATGGTGTTGGTCTGCGCATCTTCATACGCATTGACGGTCGGCGGCGTCATGTTCCACCTCAAACGGTCCACCGGCTTGCCGAATTGTCCCAACCGCCGTTGCAACTCAAATCGGCTCGAGCGTTGCACGTTTCCGAGAAAATCGTCGCGTTTGATTTCCACCGACGAGTAGTTCTGCCAGTGATCGGGATACGCGATCTTGTCGACCTGCGCCTCCAGTTTGACGTGCGCCTTCTTCTTCGTCTCCGCCGACATCCAGTCCGCCGCGTCGATGTCCGCGCTCAATGCTCCCTTGATCGTCTTCACCAACTCAAGCATGCGTTCCTTGCTGGCCGGCGGGAAGTAGCGCGCTACGTACGCCTGACCGACGGCATCTCCAAGATCGATGTCCGCATACGACGAGCAACGCCGCCACCGCGGCTGAATCTCTTTCGTCCCGGACAGCGTCTTGCCATAGAAATCAAAATTCTCTTCGACGAACGGCTGCGACAGCGAAGACGCCGACAAGTGCAGGATCGAATACCTCAAATATCCGCGCCAATGCTCGATGGGCTCCGACGCGATCAGCTTTTCCATGCCCTTGAAGAAGTCCGGCGAAGTCACCAGGTACTGCTTCGCCACCGGCACCTGCATTGCGCCAAAATACTTGCTCCATTTGAACGAAGGAGTCAGCGCCTGCAGCTGTTCCGCCGTCATCTTGTGGTTGATATTCTTCGGATCGCGCCGCACCACGATGTCCATCGCCGCCTTCGCCAGCGCCGTCTCCATCGCCAGCACTGACTTCGCATCGGCAGCCGCCTGCTCTTTCGACTCGCCGCTCAACTCCAGCATCTGCGCGACGTGCTTCACATATTTCTCGCGGATCTCCTTCGACTTGTCGTCGTCGTTCAAATAGAACTCGCGGGATGGCATGTTCATTCCCGACTGGTCCAGCGTCCCGATGTTGACGCTGGCATCGTCGAAATCCGGCCCGTTGTAAATCCCAAACAGAATTCCCTGGTACTGCGCGTCGATGAAGTTCAGGTTTGCCGGCCGCACCATCTGTTGCAGGCTCGCCACCACCTCCGGCAGTTGCGATTTGTCTTTCATCGACGCGATCCGGTCGAGTGCCGGCTTCAACGGCATTACCCCAGCCTTGTTGACGGCTGCCTCATCCATGCACGAAGCATAATGGTCCCCGGCCTTTTGATCCGCCGCACTGCGGCTCGCCGTCGGCTTCGCCGCATCTTCCAGCGTGCTGTGGATCGCCGCCACATTCCAGATGGCCAGCTTGTTGAACGTCCCCCACCCGGCCTGATCTGAAGGAATCGGGTTCGCCTTCAACCACTTGCTGCATGCGTATTGAAAAAAGTCATTGCACGGGTCAAGCGACTTATCGACCTGATCCGGAGTGAAGCTGTCCAGATCCGGCATCTCGTTGCCAGAACCGGAATTTGCCGGCTGGGCGAACGTGAAGGTTGAAAGCAGAATCGTCAGGACAAGAAAAATGCGCATGGAAACTCCTTCGTGGCGGGATGACACAAATGAGGTAGACGGCAGAACCCAAGAATGGTAACAAGCCAACATCTCAATGTGGTCCATTTATGTAGCGCGGGCGCCCTCCCCGCGTGTCGGCGCAGAATCAAGAGTGCGCGCTTGGCTACCCCGCCGAATCTGCACCCCAGACGCGGGGAGCGCCGATAGTGGTTCCCACCACAGGGCATCCGTCTGAAAACTCGCCGTATCAACACGATCCCGCTACCTGCCCTTCCGGCTCCGCAGGCGTAGCCTGATCGTAACTATCGCGACGACCCAAACCCGCATCATACTGTCGTGATGGATGTACAAGAGCTTTTCGTGGAGTTCCTCCGGCCGGTAGTTTTGGGCACCGGAGCAGTGCTGGCGCTGATCGTTATCGTCGGCATGCGCTTGCCCCGCCGCGCCAAGGTAGACGCCCGTCCTCCGCGTAACAGCTGAACCGATTTCGCCTTTCCTTTGTTCTGAAGTCCCTGCAGACTTTCGCGGTCGTCTGTCTTTTTACCGACGTAGCCAGGACTTGTTCTAAGAGTTTCCACGCTCTTAATTGGTTTCGAGTTGACGGCGATCCCGGAGTCAATCGGTTCGGTCAACACAGGGCATTTCGCGGCACCAATCCGGAGCCATCAATTCTGGATTGCCCGTGATAGGGGAACAATCTCAAAGCCTAGGGATTGCCACCACTTCAGGGTACCGACGAGACGTTCATTGATCTTGCAGATATCACACATCGGCCTTGATTCGACGCGTCGCTACGAAGACCAATCACCGGAAATTACTGATCAGGATGACGTCGCTGCTCTCGCTGCCGCGGGTCAGCGTCAGTTGCTTGCCGTCAGGCGACCATTCAAAATCGGAAATCAGTCCCGACTCAAAATTCGTAATCTGTTTCGGCGGTCCGCCCGATAGTTTCTGTTGCCAGATGTTGGAAACGCCGTTCCTGGTCAACGCATATTCAACGGCCTCATCCTCAGGTGCCCAACGGGGCATACCTAATGGCGCCGGCCAGTCGAACTTGTATACGGGGGCACCGCCATCGAAAAGGATTACTTTCAGTTGATATGGCCTAGATGCGGAAGGAGAACCGGGGTTCTCAGGCGAGGCGAGATACATGATTCGCTTTCCGTCCGGGGAGATTTTGAGTGGATAGCCATAAGCAGACACATAGTCCTGTGCGAGCACCTCTGAAGGCTTCGCCCCCGTGATGGGAACTTTTACCGGGGTCCAGGAAGGCCCCCGCACGTAGACCACCCATTTGCTATCCGGGGAACATTGTGCGCCTAGGGCAAGAGTCTCGTCAGCGATGCGGATGGGGTTTGAGCCGTCCGCATCCATGCGCCATATCCCTTGCTTCTGTTCCCTATAGGCGGCGTAGACGATATAGCGGCCATCACCACAAACCGACGGATCACGATTGAAACGATCATCGGGCGTCAGCAGCGTGCGCCCACTCCCATCCGGATTTACCACGAACAGCTTGCCATCCTGGCTGGCAAAGGTGATTCGGCCGTTGGGCATCCAAGAGAATCCCCCGACAACAAACTCCTTCGTAGTGATTTGCTTAGCCCTTGCGGTGTTTCCCGCGGACGCGACCCACAAGTCGGAGACCGTTGTCATCTCAGTGTCGACAAGAGTCTTGCCATCCGGCGTGAGGTCCAAGCAACAGAGCTGGTAATCCATCAGGTCATTGGTGAGGCGGCGTGCCTCTCCCCTTGGATAAGAAATGAACCAAAGTTGCCCACGAAACGCCTGGGCAACGTTACTTATGGGCGCCAGGAGACCACTTCCATCGGGCAGCCACCGCGGACGACCGATGGCGTCCGGAGTTGAGTAGATTTCATGGACCGATCCATCGGCGACCGATACGGCCCAAAGCACAGAACGAAGTTGTTTCGTGGCCTCCGAGGTTGTGAACGCGACTGTCTTGCCATCGGGAGACCAAGCTACGCCGATAAACTCGTCACGGTAGGGACGCGAAGCAAGTAGCCGTTCATCACTCCCATCGGCTTTGGCAATCAAAACCTCAACTTTTCCAATGGACGAGTCTGCCCGCAAAAAAGCAAACTCAGTACCATCCGGAGAGTAACTGGATCCGAAGTCAACCCCACCCTGCATCACGAGGTGCGGTGTTCCGCCTAGCACGGGTATTCGATACAGATAGGTATCAGCAAAATCCTTCTTTTCGGAGCGGACAAAATCAATGTAGTTGGCGTCCGGGGAGAAGGTCAGACCCCAGATCATAACTTCATCCGGGGGTAGAATCTGCACATCGCTGCCGGTCGCTACTTGACGAACGTTGAGGCTCTGTTTTTCCCCCTCCCGTAAAACGTAGACCACATAACGCCCGTCCGGTGAAATCGCGACATTGAGGGCATTCCCGCTCTGGGTAACTCGGCTGATCTTCATAGCCTGCAGGCCCCACTCATTCCTGCGTTCATTCAGCCTGGACAAGTAAATTCCTAAACCAACAATCAGCGCCGCCAAGACAGCGAGCATCACTGCCAGCACGCCCTTGTGCCGTTTTGCTTCCGCGAGCAAGACT
>DASRDJ010000376.1:0-5120 GCA_035652655.1 Terriglobales bacterium | reverse complement strand
TTGGTGCGGTTCCTCACCCATAGACCTGAACTCCAAACCGTTACCGCGTGAGTCGGAAGTCACCAAAGAACTAGAAACACACAGAGGAAAGTACCGAAGGAAAACCACAGCGCCGACGGGACTTTTTCGACACACACGCCTGATTACGACACCTACGCTCCTTGTCGGCGATGACCCGGGGTAACGTTTGGAATTGGTACTGCCCACGCATTCTTTACACATGATTGGGATGTGCCTTGGGATATTGATTTTGCTAACGATGTTGAAATATCGACGTTACGCTCAACCCATCCCACGCGGTCAACGGACTTGTGTTGAGGGAGATGTCCCCACCGGCAGTGGTTGAAGTGTTTTGCCGGCACGGGCGAATGCCTGAATCTCCACGTTCGCCTCTGTGCTGTGTAACAGCTTCACGTCGAGCAGGCCCTCGCTGGGAAACCCGTAAAGTTGAAAGCTGATCTCAGCGAGACACAAACTCCATCCTTCTAACCAGACACGGAGGTCAGCTGCCCGACTCCCATCGCCGCTGCACACCACTAGCAGATCGATGTCACTTCCCACATTCGCGTCGCCCGCCTCAGTGCTACCAAACAGGTAGACAGCTTCAACCCCGAATCGGACAGGATCGATCGCGGCAGCAATGCGTTCGGCAAAACGCTGCCGCCAGCGCCAATGTTCGGGCGAGGCGCCCAATCGTTCGCCACTCAGTTCTCGCTGCTTCCACTCAAGATACTCGCCGAGGCGATGTGCAATGTTGTCGAGCAATTGGCGTTCTTCCTTGAGAAAAGGACCTTCCCACGCGACGGGCTTCTCTTGCTTGTAATGGACCTCGATCGCCCCCACATCGGTGCGCCAAATCGAGATTGGCGACCGAAGCCGCCATGGGGTATCCACAAAATCAGGCAACGCGTGCGTACGGCCAAAATATTCAATCCGAGCTGTCGTATTTTCTGGAAACTGCCAAGCAGGTGGTATGGCATCGAGCACCCGCTGGAACACCTCTTGCGGAGGCTCCTCGCGCCGCGAGAGCGCCGCGGCCACGTTATAGATACAGCGCAACTCTTTAGCACGCTCCTTTAAGGCCCACAGTTCGTGATCAGGGCTTTTGTCTTTCACGACGTTTTTGTCCACAACTCCCAAACAATGTTATGCCTTAGAGACACAGATGCTGGCGAAAAATCACCATAGCACTCACTGACCCAGCTTTTGGTGAACAAAAAGCGCAAATTGGTGAGAACGTCTGGTACAACAGTAATCCGGCTTGCCTCTCCGTTCTTATGTCTTCCGAGACGGAGGAAGCTCGTAGCAGCCGTGCCTGTGCGCCGACAAATGACAGGGTGCGCCGGGGATTCCGATTGGTTGATCGATAGCGAAGCATATTGGTTGCAGATTTCTACGGTTGCGGCGACATTGCCAAGCCTTTTCCTGCTAATCTGCGCAAGCATTCTAGTCGGCGTGATTCCTTTCTCTCTGCAAAACGTTACGATCAAATGACCGTAACCCACCCCTCAGAAGGGGTGTCCGATTCCGAACGTCCCAATCTCGAAAGCGAACACATTCCCAGCTCTGCGACAGAGTTCGCTTTGTTGAATCAGTCATTTAGTAATTGTTTGGGAGGCATCGTAGTTGCATACAACGGGTTCTAACGGGGAGACATTGCGCATGGACACACTGCTCCAGGACTTGCGCTACGGATTCCGCATGCTGCGGAAGTCACCGGGGTTCACGACAGTAGCTGTGTTGTCGCTGGCGCTGGGCATCGGCGCCAACACTGCGATTTTCAGTCTGGTGCATGGCATTCTGCTCAATCCTCTGCCTTATGCTCAGCCCGATCGCCTGGTTCGCCTGTGGCAAGTCGGCGCGCCCAAGGGAGCATATGTAGCCCTCACTGAGCAAAGCCGGACCCTGGACGTGGCGGCGTTTTCCTGGAGTGACGGCATCAATCTGAGCGGACCGCGAGGGCCGGTTCGCCTGCAGTGCAGCGAAGTGTCAGTCAATCTTTTCTCTGCGCTGGGTGTGAATGCGGAGCGTGGCCGGACATTTCTGCCCGAGGAAAGGCTGCATAGTCAGGGCCGGGTTGTGATCTTAAGCCATGGCCTCTGGCAGTCACATTTTGGCGGCGATCCGGAAATCCTGGGGCGTTCGATCACCCTCGACGACGTGCCCCGGCAGGTAGTGGGCATCATGCCGCGCGGATTTGCCTTTCCGTCGTCGTCGGCGCATCTATGGCTACCCATGGAACTCGACCCAGCGGACCGATCACAACTTTGGAACAAGTTCTACGCTTTCATCGGCAGATTACGGCCTGGCGCAGGTCTGGACCAGGCACGTGCGGAACTCAGGACATTGCTTCCGCGCATTGTGAAGACTTTTCCCTGGCCAATGCCAGAATACTGGGGCGAAACCAGTGACGTCGTTCCTCTGCTGCAAGATACGGTGGAGGTAGTGCGGATGAAGCTGCTCCTGCTGTTGAGTGCTGTCGGTCTAGTACTGTTGATCGCGTGTGCGAATGTGGCTAACCTTTTCCTTGCCCGGGCGGCGGCTCGGCACGGAGAAATTGCCATCCGAGCTTCGCTGGGTGCTGGCCGTTCCCGCCTGCTCCGGCAGTTCTTGACTGAGAGCTTAATGGTCGCGTCGGCCGGCGGGGTGCTGGCCACGTTGTTCGCCATGCGAGGTCTGAACGTCCTGAAAGGCATGCTGCCCGCGGACACACCGCGTCTCGCAGAAGCCACGCTTGATCCTGTGGTTTTGTTTTTTACCGGGGGTTTGGTGCTGCTGACGGGGCTCGGTTTTGGATTGGCGCCGGCCTGGCGCGCGTCCCGCGTAGACATCGAAGCAACGCTGCGGGCTGGGTCGCAAAGGCTTGGCACCAGTCGCAGCCGCCGGCGGCTGTCAGAATGGCTCGTGATGGTGGAAATGGCGCTGATGGTGGTATTGGTGATCGGCGCGGGCTTGCTGATGAAGAGTTTCTGGAAGCTCTCCCGGCTAGAAACGGGATTCCAGGCCGGCGGCCTTCTGACAGCGCGCATTACTCCTGCTGAAGTTCTCTGCCGCGAGAAGGAACGCTGCGAGCAGTTCTACGGAGAATTGCTGCAGCATGTTCGGGGCCGTCCGGGCGTTGAGGCAGCCGCGTTGTCCAGCCATCTTCCGCTGGCGAAAGTAGGTCCTCTCGTTCTGGCAGTGGAAGACAATCCCTCGTTTTCTGCTAGGTCGCCATACCAAGGTTGGGCCTTCACGGTTACTCCGGAATACTTTCACACGGCTGGCATCCCGCTTCTAAAGGGAAGAAGTTTCACGGGCGGAGATCGCGCAGGTGCGCCTAGAGTAATGATTGTCAGCGCAAGCATTGCTCAGCGCCTATGGCCCGGCCAGGATCCGATTGGAAAACGCGTGAAGCCTTCCTGGATGAAAGAGTGGAGAACGGTAGTAGGAGTTGTCGGTGATGTCCGCGAGTATGCGTTATTTCCGGACTGGGCCAGTGATACAGTCGGAGACATGTACCTACCCTATGCCCAAGGAATCGTTTCTCCACCGGTGGAAATGACTTTGGTGGTGCGCTATGCGGGCGCCGCGTCGCCACTCGCACGCGATCTGCCGGGCGTGGTAGCGGGGGTCAACGGTTCGGTTCCGGTCAGTGAAATCCGAACCATGAATGATGTGCTATCGGCCTCCATTCTTCCTGCCCGTTCGACGACCGCACTCTTTGGAGTCTTCGCGTTACTCGCTTTGATCCTCGGCACCATCGGAATTTACAGCGTGATCTCCTACTCAGTTGCCGAGCGTACGCATGAGATCGGAGTGCGCGCTGCGATGGGCGCGCAAAAAGGCGATGTGCTGAAGCTGGTGGTCGGGCAAGGAATGAGGCTGGCAGCCATCGGAATCGTCGTCGGGGTTGCTGTAGCGGTAGGCTTCGCGCACTTGATGACCAGCTTGCTGTTTGAGGCACAGGCTGCAGATCCGACCATCTATGCGGGCGTCGTGCTTCTGCTCGCAGGAGTTGCGACAGGTGCGTGCTACGTCCCGGCGCGCAGGGCAACGAAAGTGGATCCCATAGTGGCGCTGCGGTTCGAGTAGGTCCATCATCTCAACTTGAACACGATGATTGTGTAGCCTGCACCAGCGGCAGCGGATCGCTGTAGTAACATCGCCATCACACTCATTGACCTAGCTTGATCGCGGAGTCAATAGCACCATGGGTTTGGAGTTCGGCCTTGTGCCAGTATGTGGCTTTGGAAAAGGCTTGCTTCGCGTATCGCGTACCGTATTTATGTGAGCGGAATTGTGATCGTAATCATTTTCTCGGTCATCCTGCATATTCAGGCAGCTCTCTTCGGGGCCGAGACTCTCAAGATGATGCACGCACTTTCAACAGTACATATAGGCGTTACCTCAAAAGTGGAGACTCTTAAAGAACTGCCGGCGCTTAGGGCAACACAGCCCGACTCGTTCGGAGGTTCTCGTTGTGGCGCAGATGAGTGCTTTTCAACGAGCCTTGCGACTACGGGTTTTATGGACTCCGCTTTGCGTAGCATTGCGCCTCGGCACCGGAGCATCTTTGCGATCTTGAATTGGTTGGGTGTCAGGGGTCGATACCTTGATTTGCACGTAGAATTTAAATCGGACACTGTGTCATCGTTTGGGTATCAACTGATGGTCACATCGGCCCGTGCGGATTATCCATATGTCGTGGTGGTCGGAGTTTCATCTTTACCACACATCACGGAAAACATCGTCACGTACTCCATAAACGCAGCTAGGCAAGCACCTTTCCAGAGTGTGGGAATCGTTCTTACCCCACAGGCTCCTATCGAAATTACGCGGCCTGCGTTCAATCCAGACATGAGGTGTTTATCATCGCTCGGTGGTTGCCGGAGTTGGCATGACGTTTTACCTTCCTTCGAGCGACTGGCTACGTAGCTAACAGTTGAAAACATCGCCATTACACTCATTGACCTCAAAAAAGGCGAACAGACGGCGCACGCTGGTGTAATGGCCTTCCATGAGAAGGCCGGTCAGAGTCAAGTTGATTCTTGTCTGTTTTTGTTAGGCACGTTTTCTTCTCCCGCCGAGTGGCCACTGTCGCCATGCTTCCATCTGCACTCTCGAGGAGCGAATCATTT
>DASRDJ010000375.1:0-3067 GCA_035652655.1 Terriglobales bacterium | reverse complement strand
ACGGTCCCTCGGTGCCAGCGTTGCGCGCGCGCCTGAAGGACTGTCATTCGTCTTCTGCTGGCCCAATGATATGCCGGTCTTGAATACTGAAAATATTTTCAGTATATCGATTTTAGCTAACCAGCCCGGGAGTTCGCCTCGTCGGACGTTCGTAGGCTGCTTAGGAATTTTAATCGCTGAGCTGGTTCGAACGATTGAACGGCTTGAACGTTTTGGCGCGCTCAATGCAGTGTGAGCGGAAGCCTATCGATGATTTTTGTGACCTTCTCCCCAGCAAACCGTCCAGAAGTTGCTCGGGCATTCACCCCGTGAGATAGGTTTATGCAACAACACTACTATGTCTATGTCTTAAGATCTTTCAAGGACAAACAGTTCTATGTTGGATTCACCAAGAATCTGCCAGCAAGAGTTGAGGCTCACAACAATGGCTTGGTTCCGTCCACGAGAAACCGATTGCCCTTGCAACTTGTCTACTGGGAGGGCTGCCTCAACCAGACAGACGCAACGCATCGAGAAAATACTTGAAGACCGCTTGGGGAAAGCGATACGTGAAAACGAGGCTCAGAAATTATCTCACGGAGTAAACGACGTAAGCACGACAATGATTTACACGCATGTATTAAATCGAGGCGGTAAAGGGGTACGCAGCCCGGCCGACGGCCTCTGAATTGGCCTTACGTTATGTCAGGTATATTGGTGCTATACTGACCAGCGATATTGGATATACGAGCGAAAAAGATTCATTGACAAATTATTGATTCAAGAAGTAAATTTCGCGTTAGTGATTTTTGGAAGTCCAATATACGTGATCAGTTCACTCAATGGTTAGGCCGCACACAGGCTTCACGACCGCCATCAATTCCCAGAAGGAGCACCATGGCCAAGTACCTGATCTCTTTTCCAAGCGCGGCGATGGTTGTGCCCGATGGCGAATGGGGAGCGGTGGGCCGCGACGCACACGCTGTGATTGATGAGGCGAAAGCCGCCGGTGTTTACGTCTTCGGCGGCGGAATCGACGAAGACGTACCGCCCATACTCGTCTCTGCTGACGGCGCGGTTGCAATGGGCGGCTATCCTTGGGCGCCCACGCTCGACGGCGGCTTCACCGTGTTGGAACTGCCTTCGCGCGATGAGGCCATCGCGTGGGCGGCGCGCATCGCCAAGGCCTGTCGCTGCGACCAAGAACTGCGCGTCTTCGGGTTCGACCCGCAGTCCTAAGGGCAGCACTGAAATGGCGCGGCAAGTGCGGCCTAACAATTCATTCAAGCCGAACCCGCTTCGCGGGTCGGCTTAATTCAGGCGTTCGCCCGAAAACCTGCCACGGAAAGCAAGTATGGAGACAACCAGATGCCGAACTAGGCGGCCGTTGAGAACCACTTTTACGGCGAGGAGTTGAGTGAGGTGGAAGCGGCCCTGAAAACCGTCACCAACAATCGGAGGACACGTTCATGACTACGGAAGGGAAAAATGCCGCTGCCGAAGAGGCGATCACGAAGGAAGCGCTAACCCGCTACCAAGCTACGACGGGCCCCCGCCTGCGCGAGATCATCTTGAGCCTGATCAAGCATCTGCATGGCTTTGCGCGCGACGTGCGGCTGACCGGCGACGAGTACCTCTTCGCGATGAACTATCTGGTCCAGCTGGGCGGTTACTGCAAGGGCGGCAGGCAGGAATTCCTCGCGCTCGCCGAGATGCTCGGGCTCGAAACCCTGGTGATCCAGATATCGCAGCCGAAGCCGGAAGGCGCGACGCTGCCGGGCGTGCTCGGACCGTTCTTCCTTCCGAACGCACCCTCTTTCGCGAACGGCGCCGACATCGCCGAAGACGTCGCGGGCGAGCCGCTCTACGTCTCGGGGCGCATTCTCGCGATCGATCGTCGGCCTGTTCCAAACGCGACCATCAACGTCTGGCAATCGGACGGGCGGGGACTGTACGACGTGCAGGGTGACCTGGCCAAGGACGGAATGCGGACGCGGGGGCAATTGAAGAGCGAGCCGGACGGTCGCTATTCGTTCTGGACGGTCGTCCCCATCGGGTATCCAGTCCCGAATGACGGGGGGATGGGCGACCTGGTCAAGTATACCTCGAACGGGGGCTGGCGGCCGGCGCACGTTCACTTCATGATCGAGGCCGATGGCCACGACACCCTGGTGACGCAAATCTGCGTGCGCGGCAGTGAGTACCTCGACCGGGACGCTGCCTTTTCGGTACGGGACGGGCTGATCGCAGACTTTCCGCGGCATCAGCCCGGTAAGGCGCCTGACGGCCGCCAGATGGATCGCCCGTTCCACACCATGGACTACGACTTCGTATTGACCCGCGCATGATCAAGGGCGTCATGTTGGAGGATGAAAAGGTCCCGGTGAGTCAACTCCAACCTATGCCACGGGGGTAAGGCAGGCCGAACAAGCCGCTGCAGCCGACCGGGCCGGCCATTGCGGCTTCTGGGAGTTCACAGGTCACTCAGGCCGGCCCGGCGGCTGAGCGGGGTCGTTATGCGGATGGACGTTTCGGTGGACTCAGCGGTCCCAGACCCACCGGCGTCTTGTAACATCTGGCAGCAGAGCCTCGCAATTGAGCAGACAGATGGAGGGAACATGCCACTACACGGGGTTTCACACATCGGCCTTTCCACGCTCGACCTTGATGCCACCAGAACCTTCTACGAACGTGTGCTCGGCTTCCGCCTCATGACCATCGAGCAGATCGATCTCGAGGAAGGGGGGTGTATCCGCCACGCATTCTTCGACTGCGGCGACGGCGAACTCCTCGGCTTCATGGAGCCGCGCGGTATCGAAGAACTACCAGCGAAGTACGACACCGGCATCAACCGAGGCCTCGGCGTGCTCGACTGGTTTTACCACGTCGCCTTCGACGCTGGCTCGGTCGAAGAGTTGCACGCGAAGCGTTCGGAGCTGATCGCCAAGGGTGTCAAGGTCACGCCGATCGTCGATCACGATTGGATCTTGTCGATCTACTTCAATGATCCCAACGGCCTGCTGCTCGAGTACGCCGCGCAGACTCGCGCACCCGCCGACCCCCAGGTGAGCGTGGGTCGACGCATTAC
>DASRDJ010000374.1:0-7672 GCA_035652655.1 Terriglobales bacterium | reverse complement strand
TGCAATTCGAGTGAATACAGTTCCCGGCTTCCAACGTCGCGCATGATCAGCGGCGAGCCATCCGGCGCCACACCATTCCAAGGCACGCCGGAATCCTGCATGGATACGCGCGAGATTCCCGTCAAGGGCGTCACACGCTCTTTCTTACGGGTCACCACCGATACCCGATCGATCTCTGGCCCATCCGCGCCCAAGTCTTCGAAATATGAGTATTTGCTGTCGAGAGACTTCGTGGAAGTGCTTGATTCTAAAGCTAATCTCACATTCTATGTCTTTTCATCCAAGACATAGATTGTGAAACTGTGAAAGTAAATGTGGAAGTATTCGTCGATTTCCACAGATCCTTGTCACCTGCGCGTGAAGTGCTTTGCGGCTCTCCTCGGGCGATGATGTCCACCTGGCCAAGCAATAACCAGGACTTCCCATAGGAGACTTTACCACCCAACCCACTCATGGCCCCATTTCTAAATGGAACGCTTTCACCTGTGCAAATAGCCAATCTTGTTATTTTCGATTATCATGGATTGTGAAAATAGCGCCAAACGCTATTTTCGACGTTAAGAAGGCACATTGGCCCACGCCACTAACATTCCTGGCCAGAAAGTATCGCAGGGAAGCTATTCAGCCTTTGTGCCGGCGCCCCTACCTCCTGAACTGAACTGGACACCCCGGCTGATTGGGGCACTCTCGGACGCAGACCGGCTAGTCGGACGATTAGCCGGCGAAGGTGGTCGGCTGCCCAATCCTCATATTTTGATCCGGCCTTTCGTACAGCGTGAAGCTGTTCTATCGAGCAAGATTGAAGGCACACAGGCCACGCTAGGCGAGTTGCTTGCCGCCGAGGCGGGAGCGTTCGTGGATCGAAGTCCCGAGGACCTTCGGGAAGTTGGCAACTACGTAGCGGCTCTTGAGCACGGAATCTCGCGTCTCAAGAAACTTCCCCTTTGCGTCAGGCTTACCCGCGAGTTGCACGAAAAATTAATGACGGGCGTTCAGGGTCACCAAGCAGCGCCCGGACGTTTTCGCAGGATTCAGAATTGGATTGGCAAGCCTGGCAGCACTATCGCAACCGCTTCCTACATCCCGCCCCCTCCAGGAGAGGTCGAGCCGTGTCTCGCGGCCTGGGAAAAATTCCTGCATGAATCGACCCTACCACCGCTCGTGACCATTGCATTGGCTCATTATCAGTTCGAAGCCATTCACCCGTTCCTTGATGGCAATGGCCGAGTCGGACGCCTGCTCATAACCTTGTTCCTGATCGAGCGCCAAATCCTTCCGACACCGCTGCTCTATTTGTCGGCCTTCTTTGAAGCTTCGAGGCGAGATTACTACGACGGTTTGCGCGGGATCAGCGAACGCGGGGCCTGGAGCGATTGGTTGGAGTATTTCCTGCTGGGAGTCGCTCGCATGTCAGAGGACGCGTTGAGCCGAGCCACGCGCATCAACGGACTACTCTCCGAGTGGCAGAGGAAAGTTTCAGGAGAATCAAGCAACAACCCGTTGCGTGTGGTCGAACTTTTGGGGGCAAATCCCTTCATCACGATAAAAGGTGCGGCCGACAAATTGAAAATCGCGTTTACGACCGCGCAGCGCGCCGTCGAACGACTCGAACGGGCGAAGATCGTAAAACGGATGGGAGATGCGAAGCGCGACCGAGTCTATTGCGCGACTCCTCTCCTGGATATCCTCGAAGAGCCAGCCCGTCTCAAGCCACCCGACAACAAATAACCCGGAGTACTGCGAAACCAGAAATGCGTATCGCAACTGTACACGGTTGCTATGAGGAGCTAAGGAATCACGCAAGAACAAGTTTACAGTTGCGGCTTGATGGTGTAGTTCCATTCGGGCAGAGTTTCATGGCGCTGCACTCGAAGTGAGGCAATTTGATCGGATGTGGGTTTGAGGCCGCAAGGATAGCCACTACGTGTTCGACGACGGGAAGCTTGTGGTTCGCACACGCGGGCATGAGGGAGGAAATGCAGGGGCGTGGATTCGGGCAAGGTACGCGATTTTGCTCTTTACGGCGAGACAACGGGAGAGACGGACGATTACGGACTCCCCGTGCGTTACAAATGGACTGCCGAATATCGCGGCACGGCCATGGTCGTCTACGGGCATACGCCCATTGCAGAGCCCGAATGGCTAAACCGCACGATCAAAGGCCTCGGATCCAGGTGGTTCTCGAAACGGTAGTCAGCGCTTCAAATCTGTGTTGAAGTAATTTCATGACCGAAGAACAAGTGGGACGAGGAAAAAGACGGCGACGTACGTCGGCGGGGCCGAAGCTGATTCGCTTTCTGGACTAACCGGAATTAGAGTTGAGTACGACCCCGACAGAGAACTCCATCCGACCATCGCCGTCGGTCCTAAGAACTGGATCCACCTGGGCAGCCCACAAGCCGGACCGAAGGTGGCAGCGATTTTTTCGATTGTCGAAACTTGTCGACGGATCAATCTACCCGTGCGTGAATGTCTGTCCGCCGTACTACCGGGCTTAGTCAACATGCAACTACAGCATCTATCGGATCTAACGCCCACAGCTTGGGTCGCCCAGCACTGATCCTCCAATAGTAAGCGCGGCCAACCGCGACCGATGAAGAGACCCTGTGCCGACAAGCAAGGTCAGTGCAAAGTCTCACTGCCTTCGGTACACCAAATGATCTTGACACTCGAAACCCGCGGCTTTATCGAGCGCAGACCTGGACAGGCTCGATCCATCCGTCTGCTGATTCCACGCGAAGAGCTACCCGACTTGACCTAGCGTGGCTTTTGCACGCCTGCAAAACTCCCTACCGTCATCAGTGCGGTGCACTCGGGACGTCGCATCCGCAATCCAAATATGAATTTCGTCTGACGCTTACCTCAAACCGGGAAGCCGGAAGTGCCGTCCTGGAACCTCCGGCATGAGCCTCAAACCGTGTGCTGATGATCTATCTGAACGAGGTCTCTTTGTGGAACCCGCCGGGAACCCATGTCCACCTCTTTACCCTTGGCGTAGATAGGATGCCGGCCATGCGACCTATTCCATTCGGTCAAGCTCGCCGTCTTGTGGAGGTGTTCCACGATCCTCCGCCAGCGGCCCCCGTTATAGGCACAGAAGTTGATTTCACCTTCCTGCGTCGCCACCGGCGTACTCGAGTTGGAGATCAGCGACAGGTCGTAGTTGTAGGTATCTTGGAAGGCCATTGGGCTGACCATCACAAGCCTCCATACGGCCTTGTAGGCATAGGCCCGCTTGGACCAGTCGGGCCCGCTGCCAGCTACCCGGTAGACGCAGTCTGCAAGCAACTCGCGGAGCTGCCCGATACCAAAATCTGGAGGTGCTTTATCAGGATCGAAGTTGCGTCCCAAGGATAGGAGAACCATCGATTTGGTGATCGCCGGCCGCTTGGCAGAATCAGAGATCTCCATGATGTCTTTGAGGAACTGCTCCACGTCAAAGAACCTGGCAACCGGCACGATCTCCTTCGTCCGGGTGTTGACCAGAATCGGGGAAAACATCCCATGGTTGGGATGTATGTCGTTGAACAGACTTCCCAGTTCAGCATCCGGGTGGAGAATGTCACACAATTGGGCAAAGGCTGCGTAGGCAGAGACGGGAAACCAATCGCGCATCGGCTCCCACCCGAACGAAGTTTGAGTCTGCAAGTCATATGCGATCTGCGAAACCGGGTACCGCTTCGCGTACCGCTCGTCCGCGGAAATGTCTTCATCTCGGCCGCAGAACATCACCGGCTGCAAAATGACACCGTGGATCTTCTCGATGTGATCTGCAACGAATCGAATGATGTCGCCAATTCCATCATTGTTCAGTCCGTTCACGACGGTCACTTGGAGTGTGGTCTTCATGCCGGCAGCTGCGATATTGTCGAGGGCACGGAGCTTCAGCTCCATGTAGTTGCCGATTCCGCGGTGACTGTTCTTCTCTTCCGTGACCCCGTCGAACTGCAGGTAAACCCCGTGAAGTCCGACAGCCCGTGCCCGGTCGGCAAAACCTCCCTCTTGAGCGAAGCGAATTCCGTTGGTCGCCACATGGAGCCGATGGAAACCGACGCTTTTGGCGTGCTCGACGGCGTCCAGGAATATCGGCGATAACGTTGCTTCCCCGCCGGAGAACAAGACGTTGATCTCTCGCTGAGGCTTGAAAGATCTCGCCCTCTCAAACAAAGCCGTTACATCCTGCATGTCCAATTCATGGACGTAGCCGGCGCCGTTGGCGTCCATGTAGCAGGGCGAACAGAACATGTTGCAGCGGTTGGTGAGGTCAACGATCAGATATGTGCCGCGACCTGTCCTGATGCTGTTCACGCCGTGATCGTGAACCGCTTCGTCACCGGCGCAATCAAAGTCCTGGCCAAACCCAAGGCTTTCGATCCGTCTGAAAAACGCGGGATGGTTCGAAAGCACGTCTTCAAACGGACCATGCTTCCCGCAGGCCTTGCGCATGAGGATGCGCCCTGCTTCCTCGAGAATCTCCGCATCGACGATTCCAGGGCGATCTCTGAAATCGGCGAGACTCGAGTCCCCGCTTACCGTGGCCTCGACTGCCTCACGATTGCATTCGGGGCAGAGGGATAGCGTTCTCCTTGGAACACCCATCTTCATCGGAACCCTCTCCGAACTCTTTGGAAGCGGAGCGGGCGCCCAAGATGGCTGAGGCAAATTGCCAGCCGGCAAGATTGAATTGATGTTTCTAGCGAAGGACCATGCGGCGTTCGACACGGACCGAAGAAGATTGGCTGTTTGGGCGGACATCAGACACCTCCAGTGGGACTTGCTCAAAAGCCAGAATAAGGGAAAACTGCAACAGCATGGGAGGAACCCTGCGGCGGAAGTGGTTGACCTATTGTACTCTGAAGTCAAACAGGTGGGGGAACCTGGCGTTCGCACTTCCCAGGAACCCTGCAACAGGTAGTACCACCGCATTGGGGAGAAACCGGCTATGCGTCTGAGGAACTCGTTGCAGAGCTTGGGTCTGCTTTTCTGTGTGCTGACCTAGAGTTGCACCAGGAACCTCGAGAAGACAACGCAATGCATACATTGCGGATTGGCTGGGAGTCTGAAGAAGGAAACGACTCCCATGCTTCGTTGCCAGAGAATCTTGGCAATTTCCGGCAAACGCTGCGTGCGGCGGACAGTGGAGTTCTTGGATCGCGCGGAGATGGATGAGTTGTTGGCGGCGCCTGGCAGCACCAAATACGCTACCTGTAACTCATGCAATGGTAAGCACATCCGCTCAAAATATGCGCTGATCACAACGCTGTGTGCGTCGGTAGTCGAGCCTTTTCGCCAGCCTCGATACTCTCGTGGGTTGCGCTACTCCTGACGCTTTCCAGCCAAGCGCCCACATGCGAGAGATTATGTCCGTTGCGAGGATCGCCGAGTCCATCACAGAAGTCGTTGATGCAATTGAAGAGGAATTACGCATTGCGTCCAAATTCCTCAGATTTCGAGTGAGCGATCTTTCACAGCAGGCAAACATTTGGAAGGTTGTTGTCAAGCCGATGAATGCCTCCAGTTCGCTGGACGAATCGCTCGAAGGCGCTGCTGCTTGGTGGGGAGGGCCGCCCTCCGGCACCGCCGACGTGCTTTCAGTCATTCCTGACACCGATCAATTGAACATTCGGTACTTGAGTAGCCCACCTCCTCAGAAGGGGCAGGAGATTCGTATATACCCGCCACGCTATCTCGAAGCACTGCGCGATTGCTGGGAGAGTTCGAGTTGGGCAACGCAGGGTTTTGGATGGCTATCTAAAGTAACCGAAGCCCAGCTATCCGATCTAGAGGAGGTTGATCGAATCGAGGGCTTCCCGAGGCTTCGCGCTGCCCAAGCACAAGCATTCGGACTGCTAAAGCGAGAGCATGGTTTTCTGTGGGGACCACCGGGAACTGGGAAGACCTATACGCTCGGCGCGATGGTTTGCCACTATCTCTGTCAACGACCGACAGCTAAGGTTCTCCTTCTATCCACGACGAACGTTGCTGTCGATCTTGCACTCATTTCAGTGGATGAGCATCTTGAGAGGCTCTCGGCGTCGAACCGCGTGGCTGCGAGCCTGCGGAAGAAGTGCTTGCGCATTGGCAACCACTTTATTGCGTCCAAATACAAAAGACGCGAGCACCTTCTTCCGACCCCGGACGAGAACTTGATTCGCCGCCTAGCCGATCTCGAAACCAAGATGCCCGATCCGACAGATGTTGTGGCTTATGCGGCATGGAAGGATCAGGTGAAGAGCCTCAGATCACAAATTCCGAACCCAATCGACCAAGCGCAACTTGCCGCAATGACGACGACGGGCGCCGCGTACAGCTTCGAGGCTCTTTACGTCCGTAGACCCTTCGATCTGGTAGTTTTTGACGAAGCCAGCCAAGCAAGCCTTGCTCACGCTTTGGCGCTGGCTCCTTTGGGCAAGCAGGTGATTTTCGCGGGGGACGACAAACAGCTTGCTCCTGTTGTCCAATCCGAGCATCCGATGGCTAGAAAGTGGCTCGGACGGTCGATGTTTGTCCACAAGACTGAGCGTGGAACGTGCCTATTAAACGAGCAGGGACGAATGGAGGAGTCAATCTGCGATGTTGTAGGCAACGTCTTTTATGACGGCAAGCTCATGGTCGCCGAGGACTGCGAAGCCAATCCTATCTGGCGTGCGGAAAGAGTTGTGGGCGACGTTGCGCCGATGGGACGGAAGAATGTCCATCTCCATCTCTGCCAGCATGAAGGAATGTTCAATAGCAATTACGGTGGTCCGGTACGGTTCGAATCCGCCGATTTCATTGGCGAACTGGTCACCAGACTACTCAAGACGCTATCTCCTGATCAAATCTCCGTCCTTTGTCCTTTCCGAGCACAACGTAGCGTTCTGAAGGGCAACTTGCGCAGGAAGGGCATCTCGGCGGTGAAGGTTAGCACGGTGCATCGCGCACAAGGATCAGAGTGTCACACCGTCATTTTCGATTGCGTTCTCGCCAGCACTGAATTCCTCAATAACGACGACAAGGGTCCGCGCTTGTTAAACGTTGCCCTGAGTCGGGCGCAAGCCCGTCTGGTTATCGTGGCGTCTCGTGGTGACTTGCAGAATCGCTGGTTGCAACGGATCGCAAATGCGATTGGCAATGGCGACGGCACTGGTGATTAGGCTATCCCCAGACAGGAAATCGTCTTTCAATGCGACTTTCCGGCGGGTCAAGTGGACTCTGTTGTGCGATACCGCGACATAGTGGGCAAGATTCAACCTGCCCCAACGAGTGACGCATTTACGTCATAGATTTTCGTGCTGGACAAAATAGAGCGTTCCAGATTGATCTCGTTCGCAAACAATGCCAGTCCAAACAGAGATGATCATGTCCTCCCGATCCGGTGCGGAGGAGTGACCCGCTGCCCGTCCTTCGTCCTGCGTGGATTCGTGCGCCCGCTGGCAATCGCCTTTTGCGTCCCACCACAATCCGACGAACGCGCGGGTGAAGTCTGGCTGGCGGTTCGGCCGTCGACGAGGCTTGACGGAAGTCGTCGGGGGCGCTGCCACGGAAAGTCTTTTGCGACAGTTGACTAAGGCAAAGCTGTAACGACCGGGAGGCGATGCAGGAACTGGATCGGAAGATACAATCTCGATCTGGGGGGACACCCCCTGTATCGCTCACGACCAGGTGGAGCTAGGCCACCATGAGGAGGGAC
>DASRDJ010000373.1:0-20783 GCA_035652655.1 Terriglobales bacterium | reverse complement strand
GTTCATGCAGTAGATGGAAGCTGCGAGCTTCGAGCCGCGAGCGTTGAGCAAGCCATCCGCGGCGATTCGCTGAGCTTTATGTCCTCTGTGATGGAAAAGAATTCCAATCATGTCTGAAACTCAAGTCGCATCGAAACCTGAAACTCGAAACCCGAAACTCGAAACCAACCTGCGCGAAGTCGCACAAGATCTCGTCGCGCGCGCTATGGCCGGCGGCGCTTCCTCCGCGGAAGCCGTGGTCCGAGAGGGCGACGAGTTCTCCACTACTGTCCGCCTCGGACAGGTCGAGACCCTGAAAGAGTCCGGCTCGCGCGCTGTCGGCATCCGCGTGTTCTTTGGAAAGCGTGCGGCCAGCACCTATTCGAGTGACTTTTCGCGCGCCGGCCTCGATCGCATGCTGAAGTCCGCGCTTGAACTGGCAAAGATCACTTCCGAAGATCCCTTCGGCGGAATTCCCGAAGCCAGCCTGCTTGGATCGCTCAAGGGTGATCTCGATCTCTACCACGAAGACGTTTATTCGCTGCCCGGTGCGGAGCGCATCGACTACGCGCGCCGCGCGGAGAAAGCCGCGCTCGACTTCGATCCGCGCATCAAGAATTCCGAAGGCGGTTCGTTCGACGCTGCCACCGGACGTAAAGTCCTCGCGAACTCGCATGGCTTCGTGGGTGAGTACCGCCGCTCCTACTGCTCGGTGGCTGCAATTCCCATCGCGCAAGACGAAAAGGGCGCCATGCAGCGCGACTACTGGTTCTCAGTGGCGCGCAACCTCGGCCGATTGGATCCGGCTGAGCAGGTGGGCCGCATCGCCGCAGAGCGCACCATCCGCCGCCTGGGCGCACGTAAGGCGAAGACTGCGCAGGTCCCAATCATTTTTGATCCGATGGTGGCTGCATCGATCCTTGAGCACATTTTCGAAGGCGTGAACGGCGACTCGGTGTATCGCGGCGCGTCGTTCCTGGCGGGGAAACTCGGCCAGAAGATCGCTGGCGATAACGTCACCGTGGTTGACGACGGTACCATTCCCGGTGGTTTCGGCACCAGCCCGTTCGACGGCGAAGGCATTCCCACGCGCCGCAAGCTGGTCATCGAAAACGGAGTGCTGAAGTCGTATCTGCTGAACACTTACACTGCGAAGAAACTCGGACTCGAAACCACTGCAAATGCGTCGCGAGGACTGGCGGGCACGCCGGGCATCGGCCCGGGCAATTACTTCCTGCAGCCGGGGAAGAAGACACCGAAAGAGTTGATCGCCGACGTGAAGGAAGGTCTCTACGTGACCGAATTTCTCGGCCACGGCGCGAATCTGGTGACGGGCGATTACTCGCGCGGCGCGTCGGGTCTCTGGATTTCCGGCGGGGAACTAACCTATCCAGTGGAAGAGATCACGGTCGCAGGCAATTTGAAAGACATGTTCCTGCACATCTCCGAGATTGCAAATGATCTGGAGTTCCGCGGCTCGGTGGCTTCGCCAACATTGCGCATCGATGGGCTGACGGTGGGCGGAGAGTAGGGCACCATCAGACCCACTGGGAGATCTTCACCACAGAGACACAGAGTCACAGAGAAGACCTGAAGGCTAAGATCCCGTCGCAAAGCCCAACATCTCGGGCTAAGGCCGATATCAAATATTCAAAGTTTTGTCATCTCGAGCGGAGTGAGGCTATCGCCGAGCGCAGTCGAGAGACCCCGCGTCGGGCCTGCGCTCACTACCGCGGCCTCCGGGCTTTTACACCACGAACTTAAATTGGCGCGCTCGAACCGCAGGCAGGGTCGAAAATGGGCAAAGAAGAACAGCCATGCCTCCTCTGTGTTGTTGCGCTGACAGCACCGCATCGACATCGTAGCGAATAGTACAATCGCTCCATGGGCGGACTCATTCAGCCGACGCTGGGCGCGGACGAGCGCGAAACGAATTGGCGTGCCATCGGCATCGGGGTCGCGATCGTCGTCGCCATCATCGGCATTCTGGTTCTGGTCTCGCGCACGCAGCAAAAAGCCTCCTCCGGACCGCCCGCCTACGCGGCCAATATCAAAGTTTCCGACCTGAAGATGAGCGCCGCAGAAAACTTTGTGGGCGCCACAGTCTCTTACATCGACGGCACCATAACCAATGCCGGCAACCATACGGTCACGCACGTGGTCGCCGAGGTAACTTTCCGAGATTCGATGGGACAGCTCGCGCAGCGGGAGTCGATGAATGTTCGCGTCTTACGCACCAGCGGCCCTTACCCGGAAGCCGTCGACCTGAATCTGTCTCCCCTAGCGCCCGGCCAAAGCAAACCCTTCCGCCTCACCGTCGAAGGCATCTCCGCGCAGTGGAATCACGAGTACCCCGGAATCAAAGTGACGGATGTCACGGTGAAGTAACTACTCCCGTTCCTCGCCTGCAAGGAAGTCCACTCAAAGCCGTGGTGGAAAAACCTCGCTGCCGCGGGGGCGATTCCGGCAACCGTGGGGTTTCTCGACTGCGTTCGGCTATCGCCTTACTCCGCTGGAGAGAGGGGACTGCTGACCCTCGAGTGTTTTCCTCTGTGCCTCTGTGTCTCTGTGGTGAAGAAGCAGTTCGACTTCAGTCCGACAGCTCGAAGTACTCCAGCAGACTCACTCGCATACAATGTCCCTCGTGTCTGAAACCAAACCATTCCGTCTGACCGGGTCGGTGAAGGCTGCGGGTTGAGCGTCCAAGCTTAGTCCGGCGGCGCTGGACTCGGTGCTTGGGAAATTAGCCCGGCAACACGATCCGAACGTGCTGGTCGGCTTTGATCATGCCGACGACGCCGGCGTGTATCAAATCGCACCCAACCAGGCTCTGGTTCAGACCGTCGACTTCTTCACGCCCATCGTTGACGATCCTTACACCTTCGGCCAGATCGCCGCCACCAACTCGCTCAGCGATGTCTACGCTATGGGTGGGCGCCCACTGACTGCGCTTGCGCTGGTGTGCTTTCCGGAGGAGGCCGACCTCGCGATCCTCGAGCGCATTTTGGCCGGGGGATTATCGAAAATGATGGAAGCCGGATGCACGGTGATCGGCGGCCATAGCATTCGCGACGAGGAGACCAAGTTTGGCTATTCGGTCACCGGATTGATCCATCCCGAGAAGGTACTGACCAATGGAGGAGCGCAGCCCGGCGATGCGCTCGTCCTGACCAAGGCCATCGGCACAGGCGTGATCTCCACGGCGATTAAGAAGGAAAAAGCCGAAAGCGCCTGGGTGGAAGCGGCGACCGCATCGATGACAACCCTGAACAAGAGTGCGGCCGAGTTGCTCGGGCGCGAGGCATATCCAGTACACGCGATGACGGACGTGACCGGCTTCGGCCTGATCGGCCACGCGCGCGAAATCGCACTAGCCAGCAAAGTGTCGCTCGAGTTACGTGCCGCGAGTGTCCCCGTCCTTCCGGGCGCACTCGAATGTGTGCGCGCCGGGCACGTCCCCGGTGGCCTTAAGGCCAATCGCGATTTTGCGGAGTGTATGGTCGAGTACGCCGATGGTGTCGCCGAGGATTCGAAGACGTTGTTGTTTGACCCGCAAACCGCGGGAGGACTTCTGATTTCCGTTTCCGCAGAGGTCGCGCTCGATCTGGTTGCGCAATTACGCGATATCGGCCTTCCCGCCGCTCGCATCGGCGATGTTCGGCCATCTACGAAACCTGTGATCCAGGTTTTGTGAGTTCCTGCGGTCCAAAAACGTCAACCAGGTGACCTAAAATCCCGTTGGTTCTGCGCAAATGCTGTGATACTGTCGGCGCGAATTGAGGGGCTCTTGTCCCTCCATCCCCCAAGCTGAGGTATCCCGCATGGCCACAGGTGGCTTCGGCACGACCAGTGTGAACCCCTCTACTACATCCGTGGAGCAGAGACTGCGCGCCGAGCAAATCGTAAAGAACGCCGCGGGTTGGTTTCTCGCGATCGCCGGACTTTCGATTCTGAATTCGGTCCTTGCCATGAGCGGGACGGGCTTCCATTTCATCTTTGGCTTGGGCATCACCGCAATTGTCGATGCCATTGGCCGACAGGGTGGCACGACCGGATCAGCTCTCGGCCTCGTCGTGAACCTGTTCATCGCGGGCCTCTTTTTCATGTTCTGGCATTTCGCGCGGCGCGGCGAGAAGTGGGCGTTCTTGGTCGGGATGGGACTCTATGCGGTCGACGGCCTGATTCTCGTTCCCTTCAAAGACTTCCTCAGCGTGGCCTTCCATGCGTATGCGCTCTTCCGTATCTACGGCGGCATGCAGGGATTGCCGGTGCTCGAAGAGCTTCGCCGCCGCGACCTCGCCACCAACGCGCCGATCGTGCCCCAGTAAAGCGCTTTTTCGCATTGGCAACATTCCCCCAATTGATCATTAACTCGACTTTGTCATCGTGAGCGCAGCGAGGGACCTCTGCACTCTGCGAGTGGCACGGCGGCACCTCAGCCCTGCCTGACGTTTTCCCAGCATCGTCGCTGACTCCCGCCGCATCTGATTGAATACCCGTTCTCGCAATAGTCTCTTAAGCGAAGCACTCTAATCAGAGCTCGCCTTCTCACAATTTTTTCCAATGGAGGTCTTTATGCAAACGCGCGAATTAGGCCGCAGCGGCCTGAAAGTTTCCGCCCTTGGACTAGGTTGCATGGGTATGTCGGAGTTTTATGGCGGACGCGACGACAACGAATCGATAGCTACCGTTCACCGCGCGCTCGAACTCGGAATCAACTTTCTCGATACGGCCGATGTTTACGGTCCGCACAAGAACGAGGAACTGGTCGGCAAAGCCATCAAGGGCAAGCGCGACCAGGTGGTGCTGGCGACAAAGTTCGGCATCGTGCGCGACCCGACGAATCCCAATGTGCGCGGTGTGAACGGAAAGCCCGACTACGTGCGTTCCTCGTGCGATGACAGCCTCCGACGGCTAGGGGTCGACTACATCGACTTGTACTATCAGCATCGCGTCGATCCGAAAACGCCTATCGAAGAAACGCTAGGCGCGATGGCGGAGTTGGTGAAAGCCGGCAAGATCCGGCACATCGGTTTGTCGGAAGCCGGCCCGCAGACACTGCGCCGCGCCGCCAAGGTGCACAAGATCACGGCTCTGCAAACGGAGTACTCGCTGTGGACGCGCGACCCGGAGAAGGAAGTGCTTACGACGTGTCGCCAACTGGGCATCGGCTTCGTCGCCTACAGCCCGCTGGGCCGCGGCTTTCTTACGGGACAGTTCAAGCGCTTCGACGATCTCCCGGCCGATGACTACCGCCGGTTCTCGCCGCGCTTTCAGGGAGACAACTTCCAGAAGAACCTCGACCTGGTGAAGCGTGTCGAGCAGATCGCGGCCGAAAAGGGTTGCACGCCTTCGCAGCTCGCGCTCGCATGGGTTCTTGCTCAGGGTCAGGACATCGTGCCTATCCCCGGCACCAAGCGCCGCAAGTATCTCGAGGACAACGTCGGCGGCGTGAACGTGCGATTGACGCCTGACGACATCCGCCGCATCGAGGAGGTCTTCCCCTCGGGCGTGGCCGCGGGCGACCGCTATCCCGAGCACATGATGCACCTGGTAAATCAATAGTCGCCAGTCTTCAGACGCTGGTCGCTAGCCAAGCAATCCACAGGGGTGGTTGAGCCAGAGACTAATGACTGAGGACTGGCGACTGGCGACTAGCGACTAGTTCACTCCGGCTGAAGTGTCTCGTCGATGCCGATGCTTCCGCCCTGCTCAATCGTGATCACTTTCTGCACCGGCTTGTAACCGGTGAGGGTGATGTCGACGACGTAGTTGCCCGGGCTCAACACGAAGTCGACGGGCGATCCTTTGTCGAGCATGCGGCGGTTGACGGCGATTTGCGCGCCCTTGGGATTGGTCTTGATGCTGACCTTGCCCATGCCGGCCTGCGAGCCGGTCCCGCCGAATAGCTTCTTGAACTTGCCGACCGTCTTGATGTCGTCGACGTTGCCGAGCGGTCGCAGCGTCGCGGCGAAATGAAGCTGCTGGCCCGGCTGGCCTGAAGCGGAACTGGTTTCGTCGAGGAAGCCGGGCTTGCGCACCAGGATGGTGTGCATACCTTTCTCCAGGGTGATGACGGAGGGAGTTACGCGCAATGTGTCTTTGCTGTCGACGAAGATCGCCGCGCCGGCCGGTTCAGACGAGACGGCGATGGTTGCGTTCAACGACGCAAGATGCACGACCAGGGGTGTTTTGTTCGCCGAAACAACATCTACAGTTCGCGTTTCCGGCGTGAATCCCGATTTGCTGACGGTGACGGTGTGTTGTCCGGGATTTAACCCAGCCAGCGTATATGGCGTCACCCAGTTGGGATCGGTGCGCCCATCGATTTCAAGCTGCGCGCCGGCTGGTGTGGAATCGATCGAAAGCTGACCGGGCACAGCGGCAATCGGAGCGGGTGCGGATTTCTTCTTGGCGTTGCGTCCGCGAACTGCTACGGTACCCCTGGTTGGAGCCGGTTCGGGCTCGGTCTCTAGCGGCGCGGCGGCTTGCGTTACGGTCTGCGCGGGCTCAGGTGCGGGCGCGGGAGGAGCCTGCTCTACAGGCGCTTGTGACTTTGCAGGAACTGCCGCCGTAGCGGGCACGCGGCCCTCTTCGTCCGTGCTCTGCGACATGGAACGATAAAAAATGTAAGCGCCGACGATCAGGATCAACGCCACCGCCGCGGAGATCGAATACATCATGAGCTGCGGCGGGACGCCTTTGATTTCCTTGATCGCTTTCTGCGCGACTTCGCGCGGTTGAATCTTCGGCTTCTCCGGCTCGGATCGGCGCAGGATGATCGACGGCAGCGGTTCGGCCGCCTCCTCGGTCTCGGGCTTATGCACCGGAGGGGGCGCGACATAGACTTCCTTGAGCGGAGGCAACTCGTCCATTTCCGAGAAGCTGACGCCCTTGGTGCCCGCGACGGCACCTTCCGCCATCATGGGATCGACAGCGATCCTCGGTTTCTCGGTAGTCGGTTCATCCGCGACCGCAGCCGACATGCTCGCGTTGTTGTTGGTGATTGCATCCACCGAGGCCTTCACCACCGAAGTAACAAATTGCGCGCTGGGATCGAGCGTGGGAGCCTTGGCGGTCGGAGAATTTTCCGCGGAGTTCCAGCCCGCAGCCGCGGCTGCCGCTTTCTTCGGCGTAGCCGGAGGCTCGGCTGGTTGCGGTGGCGTCCAGGAGGTTTCCAGTTCGCTGGAGAGTGAAGGCGCAGATTCGTTGAAGCGCGTTTCCGCAGCCTGGGCTTCGACTTTCGGAGCGGACGGGGCTTTTGGAGCCGCCGCAAATTTTGTCGAAGCCGAAGCCTTCATCGCGCCAGGCGCGACGGTCGCCTTCGGTGCATCGGCCTTCTTAGCGGTTTTGCCCGTGGCTTCGCGGCACTTTTCCAGGTCTGCCGCCAGTTCGCGGCCGCTCTGGTAACGTTGCGCGGGATCCTTAGCTAGCGCCTTCATGATGACTTCGCTGGCAACCGGATTAATCTTTGGGTTTACCAGCGCCGGCGATACCGGCATCTCGTTGACGATCTTGTTCCGGACTTCATCGGCATCCGCGCCATCGAATGCCTTCTGGTCGGTCACCATGTCGTAGAGGATCGCGCCCCAGCTGAACAGGTTTGAGCGTGCATCCAGGCCCTCGCCTTGAATCTGTTCGGGCGACATGTAATGAAGGACCGGTTGCGGAACGCCGGTTGCTGTCGCGGCCACCCAGCCCGTGCTCGAAATGCCGAAGCTCAAAATCTTTACGGTGCCGTCCCAAGTCACCATCACCTTGGAAGGCTCGATGCTGCAGTGGAAGACGTTGTGCTCGTGCGCGTGATCGAGCCCCTGGCAAACCTGCCGGCTGATGTCGAGCAGGTCCCAGATCGAAAATCCTTCTTTGCGCGCCAGCATAGTCGCGATGCTATTGCCCTGGATGTACTCCATCGCGGAGCAGAACAGGCCGTCGATTTCGCCCGCGCCATACACCAGCGTAAGGTTCGGGCTGCTTAGTTCTTTGGTCGTCTCGGCTTCTTCCAGAACGCGCTGCATGATGCTCTCGGCATGCTCGCCGAAAGCCTCAAGCTTGTAGGTCTTCAACGCGAGCGTTTGTCCGGACTCCGGATCGCTTGCCTTATAGACGCAACTGGACTCAGACCTCGCTAGTTCCCCGAGAATTTCGAAGCGGCCTATTTTCGTGGACATTTCCTCTAGCCTCATCCGGGCAAAGCCCTGACTCGCGCCTCGAATCGAACCGGGCGCCGCACAGTCTGGGAGCGGATAACATCAAGAATACTTTCAGGTTGCGGTGACTTTCGAGTTACGAAAGTACTCGAAAAATGCGCCCTGCCGTGGAGGCCGAAGGAGAGCAAGGCTTCTTTATTGTTGGGACGCGATCCAGTGCTCGACCAGACGGCGCAGCTTGGCGCCTTCGGGACGTCGACGGACGGCGTCGATCACCGAGACCCGCGCGTCATTTCCGGATCCCCGAAAGCCCAACCAGTAGGGAACGAAGAGTTCATCGTCGAGCGGCGTAGCCGTGATCGAGAGTCCACGCATGCGAAAAAATCCGCGGCTGTATAGAACGCGACGCAACTTGGCGACCAGCAACTCGGTTGCGCGCTCGTTTTCGAGTTCGGGAGCAGCGCAGTTTCGCGTCTCGACGTGCATGATCTCGGAATCGTCCGGAATGTGATCGAACTTGAACAAGTCGAGAGTGCCATTCACGACATCAAGAGCTACCAGATTCTCGTCCGTGGCGCCGCCGTTCACAATGCGTGCGCGAAAAAGTCGAAAGGGAACGTAGAACTCCGCCACGCTGCGTAGCGGCCCGAAGAATCCGTTGCGGAAAAGTTTTGAGATGCCGCTTGCAGAAAACTGTTCCACCGCCTGCTCGCGCGTGACATTCGCTTTGAGGGTGCGGACTCGAGTCATCAGGGGTATGCGGAAGCGACGCCGACGATGCAAGGAGCGCATGTATCAGCGAATAAACATTCTTCGATTCTACGCGTTCTCATATAGACACATCGCTGTTGAGGTGTCGGAAATGACATTTGTCATGCGCCGGCGGTGACACAGTCCACTGGAAGTCGCATGCTGCGGCGTGGATGATGATTGCGCATGCGAAATCGTAGAAATTCTTCCGACGGTACCAATTTTCAGGGGCAATTTTGCGTCGCGTGGGTTGTCGGTTGCCCGTGCGTGTTCTATGCTGGTACGCACAGTTGACACGATGAAACTGTGCCGCGCCACTCGCAGGCGCGCCTTCTTGGGTTCGGGCGTATCACTTAGGTCTTCCGGAGTTTCCTCATGACCCTAAGCAGCTTTGTCGCTAAAAGCGCATTCCGCAACAAGCGCCGCACGGCGCTAACCATGGTGAGCATTGCGCTATCGCTCGCGCTGCTCACGTTCATGATGACGATCTGGCGCGCGTTTTATATTGACAGCGGCAGCGAGCAGTCAACCCAGCGTTTGATCACGCGCCATCGCGTGTCGCTGACATTTTCGCTTCCGATTTATTACGCGCAGAAAATCAAGACCGTGCCCGGCGTGAAGGAAGTCGTACCCACCCAGTGGTTCGGCGGCAAGTACATCGACGACAAGCCGGAACACTTCTTCGCGCAGTTCGCGACTGATCCGCAAGAGTTATTTAAGGTCTATACCGACTTCAAGATTCCGCAGGACCAACTGGAAGCATGGCAGCACGACCGCGCCGGCGTGGTGGTCGACAACGGGCTTGCCAAGAAATTTGGTTGGAAGATCGGTGACCGCATCGTACTGATGGGAACGATCTGGGCTGCGAACCTCGAACTCACGATCCGGGGCATCTTCAACCCGCCGCAGCCGTCGCAGTCGGTCTATTTCGATCGCAAGTATCTGGAAGAAGCCGTGCCGGTCATGAAAGATCAGAGCGGCACTTTCGGTATTTTGGCAGATTCACCGGCCGACGTCCCGAAGGTAGCGACCGCGGTCGATGACATGTTCCACAACTCGCCGCAGCAGACCAAGACGGAAAGCGAGAAAGCGTTCGGCATGGACTTCGTAGCCATGCTGGGCAACGTGAAGGCGTTCATCTTGAGCATCTGCGGTGCGGTGGTATTTGCCACGTTACTGGTGGCCGCGAACACCATGGCCATGTCGATCCGCGAGCGCACGCGCGAAGTGGCCGTGCTGAAGACGCTGGGATTCACGCGCAAGACCGTGCTGGCTCTGTTTGTGGGTGAAGCCGTCATCGTGGCGGCGATCGCCGGACTGATCGGCGTGGGCCTGGGCAGCGGTCTGATGTACATGGTGGGACACAACCCCCAGGCCGGCTTCTTTCAGGGCATTACGGTGAACTGGGCGACCATGATCGTGGCTCTGGTGCTGGCTAGCCTGGTCGGATTTGTCGCGGCCATGCTGCCGTCGTACAACGCTTCGCGCGTCGATATCGTGGAGGGCCTGCGCTACATCGGGTAGCGAGCTTCGAATATGGCGATCCCCATCAGCTACAACATTCGCAACCTGAAGCTTCGTAAGGGCCTGACCATCATGACGGCCCTCGGCATTGCGCTGACCGTGACCACCGTCGTCTTTCTGATGGCGTTGCTTGCAGGGTTGAAGCAGGCGTTCGTCACCAGCGGCGATCCGCTGAATGTGCTGGTGCTGCGCAAAGGCTCCACCGCGGAATTGTCGGGCGGCTTCGACGCGAACCAGTTTCCCACGCTGAAGAACCTGAATGGCGTTGCGAAAGACAAGAGCGGCGAACCAATGGCGTCCGCGGAATGGGTGGTGGTCATCGTGCTACCGCGCAAGGACGGTACGGGCGAGGTGAACGTCACGGTGCGCGGCATGATGCAGGACGGACTTGAGATGCGCCAACTGCCTGCTGACAAGCCGAGGGTGAAACTCGTCGAGGGCCGATGGTTTTCGCCCGGCCAGCGCGAGGTTGTGGTCAGTTCGTCGATTCACAAGCGCTTCTCTAATTCCAACGTCGGCGACACCATGCAGTTCGGCAAAGGTCCGTGGAAGGTGGTCGGCATCTTTGACGCGGGCGGAAGCGCGTACGAGTCGGAAGTTTGGGGTGACGTAAACCAAATGGCGTCTGACTTCGATCGCCAGGGCGCGTTCGCCTCCGCATATCTGCGCGCGACCGATCCCGCGGCCGCGATTGCGTTGAAGAATGCGGTCAGTGATGACCAGCGGCTCAAACTCGACGGCATGCTCGAAACCGACTACTACGCCAAGCAGACCAGTTCGGGCGGCCCTATCAAGATCGTGGGTTACGTAGTCGGTTTCATCATGGGGATCGGTTCGATCTTTGCCGCCATGAACACGATGTATGCAGCTGTCGCGTATCGCAGCCGCGAGATCGCAACGTTGCGGGTCATCGGATTCAGCAGGCCGAGCATCCTGACTTCATTTGTGTTCGAGTCGCTCGTGCTCTCCCTGCTGGGCGCTGTGCTCGGCATTGTCTTGATGCTGCCATTTAACGGCATGACCACCGGAACCTCGAATGCGGTGACGTTCAGCGAAGTGGTGTTTGCCCTGCGCATGACACCGACCGTGATTCTTTATGCGTTTGTGTTTGCCTTGGTCATGGGATTTTTCGGGGGACTGGCACCGGCCTGGCATGCAGCGCGGCAGAATATTCTGACCGCGTTGCGCGGATAGGGGAAAGCCCCCACCCAAGCGGAGCTTGTATGGAGCACCCCCGAAGGTGTTGATTTTGCCAACGACCAACGACTAACGACCAACGACGGAAGACGAATGTCGCTCGATACCAAACATCAAGACTTGCAGAGCCTACGCATTGACCGCTCTGCTCCGGGCTCTGAGGAGCCGCCGAAGTGGTCGACCCGCTACATCCTGGGCGGGATCGGCGTGGTCGTATTGCTTGGCCTGATTGTGTTGGCTTACCGCATCTTTTCGCCGGCGGCGCCAGAGGTCGAAGTGGTGCGTGCCCTAGCAGAAGGTGGCGCCGACACAGGCGGTGTGGTTTTGTCGGCAAGCGGCTACATCGTGGCGCATCACAAGATCAATGTGAACTCGAAGGTCACCGGCCGCGTGAAATGGATCGGCGTTGAGAAGGGCGACAAGGTGAAGGAAGGCCAGGTACTCGTCCGCCTCGAAGACGACGAGTTTCGGGCGCAATATCTGCAGGCCTCGGGCGCCGTCGAGAATGCCAAGGCGTACTTGATGGAATTGCAGAACGGATCGCGGCCGGAAGAAGTGCAGCAGGCGCAGCACAACCTCGACGAAGCGCGTGCCACCGCGGCCAACGACAAGGTCACGCTCGACCGCACGAAAGAGTTGTTTGGGCAGGGAGTCGTGTCGAAACAGGCGCTCGACGATGCCACCGCCAAATACGAGGCGGACCAGCAACGCGCCAATTCGCTGAACCAGACCTTCACGCTCTCGAAGCTCGGGCCCCGCGCGGAAGAAATCGCCCGGGCCAAGGGCGCTTTGCTGCAAGCGCAGGGCACGGCTGCATACGCCAAGTCGCAGCTGGATGCGACACAGGTGCGCGCTCCAGTGAGCGGAACGATTCTGGAACGCAAAGCGGAGAAGGGCGAGTTGATCACGTCGCAGTTCGCGAGCGGAGCGGAAGGCGGGCCGCAAGGTTCGGTGGTCGCGCTGGCTGACCTATCGGACCTGCAGGTTGAACTCGACATCGCGCAGAACGATTTTGCGCGCCTGAAACCCAAACAGCGCGGCACGGTCACCGTGGATGCCTTCCCCAGCCTGAAGTGGAATGGCGTGATCGCCGAGATGTCGCCCGAAGCGAACAGGCAGAAAGCAACGGTCCAGGTGAAGGTGCAGATCGAGAATCCCGACGAGCACCTGCGCCCCGATATGAACGCGACCGTGAAGTTTCTGGCCGACGAGAACCAGGGTGGCGGTCAGCCCGCGGGAGCCGTGGTGCCATCGACCGCAGTGCGCGATCACGACGGCAAGAAGGTTGTCTTCATCGTGCTGAATGGCAAAGCTGTGACGAAGGCGGTGAGAATCCTCGAGCAGCGTAACAGCGGCTACTTGGTCGACGGCCCCATCAACGGCGAGAACGTGATCAGCAATCCGCCAGAGAATCTGAAAGACGGCGAATCTATCCGAATCAAAGGACAGTCCTCATGAGCACGATGACCACCCCGAAAATTGCGACTGGAACCAAGGTCGTGCAGGCCCGCAATGTCAGCAAGGTGTTCAAGCGCGATGCGTTCCAGGTGACCGCGCTCGACAACGTATCGATCGACATCGCGCAGGGAGAATTTCTCGCGCTGATGGGCCCCTCGGGCTCGGGCAAGACCACGCTGCTGAACATGATCGCAGCCATCGACCGGCCGACCTCCGGCGAACTGCTGGTGATGGGCGAGAACATTTTCCGCTTCAATGACAGTCAGTCGGCGCGCTGGCGGAATGAGCACGTCGGGTACGTATTCCAGACGTTCAATCTAATCCCGGTGCTGACGGCGTTCGAGAACGTCGAGCTTCCTCTTCTGCTGACGAAGCTGAACACAGCACAGCGGCGCGATCACGTGATGACCGCATTGAAGCTGGTCGGATTGGGCGAGCGGGTCCACCATCTTCCTAAGCAACTCTCCGGCGGACAGGAACAGCGCGTCGCGATTGCGCGTGCAATCGTGAGCGATCCGACTCTGCTGCTGGCCGACGAGCCGACGGGCGATCTCGACAGCCATTCCGCGACCGAGGTTCTCGAGATCCTGAAGCGCCTGAATGAAGACTTCAAGAAGACGATCGTAATGGTGACGCACGATCCGCACGCGGCCTCGTACGCGCACGTGACGCGGCATCTGGAAAAGGGCATGTTGCTGCCGCCGGCGTAGGACCCCAAGCTGCACAAACGTCGAGGGATCAGGGACTAAGTTCCGCTGTCGAGCGAGCAGAGATAAGTTCTGAATGATCGTATGCCGAAGGGACAAATGGGAAGGGCCCGACTTCAGTCGGGCCAAAAGGACTGGCGACCCGGGCGGCTTTAGCCGCTGAGGTCGGCCTCTCACAGAGAACGGCGCACCTCAGGCGCTAAAGCGCGGGCCATTTTAACCACTTAACGGCACGACTAGAAGTCGTGCCCTTCCCCAGACCTGCTCGGGTCGTTTCCGCAGCCTTCAAGTCTTGCCCTTCCGCTGGGCACGACCCAAAGCCCTCGTCTCTACGCGGATTTTGCCCCTTTCCCTTCCAGTCGCACCGCCAGCACCCTCACTGCCCCCATCCAGATCAAAGCCGCGGCGTAGCCAGCAATCACGTCGCTGGGCCAGTGCACGCCCAGATAAACGCGCGATAAGCCGATCATCGCGATCAACAGGGATGCCACACTCCAGGTCAGGATCCGCTGCCACTTTGCGTCCATGTCATGCGCAAGCGTTCCAGCCACCAATCCATAAAAGCAAAGAGAAATCAAAGCGTGACCGCTGGGGAACGAATACGTACTCGGTTTTGGAATGAAGAACGGATCGGGCCGCGTGCGGTGAAAGGCCAGCTTCAGCGACGCATCCAGGATGCCGGCCCCCATCATGGTCACCAGCGCGACCAGGATGTGCGTGTTGTCGCGACGGTACCAGAGATACGCAAACAGGCAGAGAGTCGCGGTCATGACAACCTGCCAGTCGCCGAGGTTCGTCACGAAGCGCATCAGCGCAGTTAACCCGGGCGAAGCGAAATCGTGGATAACGGACCGCACGGTGTCGTCGAACCGGTCGGTGTGCTTGCGGAGTACTTCGTCGGCCAGCCACGAGAACAGGACGAGCGACGCGATGGAGAGGCCGAGGCTGACCGGTATGACCGCGGTCCACCGTTTATTGAGGAGTTGCCTCGCCGGTCTCTGCAAACGCGACATGCGCCCCAGACTACCAAAAGCGGGAGCGCATGCCGGTTCTGAATCCAGTATTTGGTAGCGGTCTACGCGCGCGGAAGCCCTTGGCGCACGTGCGCAGGGTTCTCTGGATCGGCAATCCACTGCCACGCGCGGCGGCCGTTCTCGCGCACCAGAGTACGTGCTTCGCCGTACTCGACCAGGCGATTGAGCACCGTGGTCACCGACGCGAGCGGATCTTTGTGACGCGCGAGAATGGGCGGGACCTTCTGCTGAATGAGTTCACACACTTCGCGGGCGCCCAGCGGACGCTCCGCTTCCATCAGGACCATACGACAAGCTTTGGTGAAACCGGGCTGGCGCCCGTTGGACTTGCGGTCCACGAGTTCGAGCAGTTCTTCGCTGAGTACTTCATCTCCGAAGAGATTGGCGAGACCAACAATGGTCTGCTTAACCGTGCCAATACGCTTCATCACGTCGGCCCGCTGGCGCATGAGCTGCCGCAATTCCTCGTGAGCCTGGCGAACCACTTCGACCACATGCGGATCGTTGGTACCTGGCATACCTTTGCTTCCGTTGTTGGAGAACTCGACCCGGCCGATTTCCATGACACCATCCTCCGGTGCATCCGCGACTCCCGAATCGGAGGGCCCCGAGGCGGAAAGCGCGCACCACCCCCAATTGTTCAGTACGTCGGAACGTGCAAGCTGGTTCCGCGTACGTATGACAGAGTCACCGCTATGGAGCTTTGCACTTGCACTTCATGGTCCGTTTTCCCCACTGCGGATCCACCTGCGTCAATGTGGAGGGTTAGACGACAACCTTAACGAAGGGTGAGCACACTAGAGTGTTTATTTCCGCGAACTTAGCTGACACTCACACACGAAGAGGCCCTCGTGTTATGTGCAAGTTTACTGGGATGCACCGGGTGACTGGTCGGGATGTCCGGGCGTGGAAATAGCTGTGGACAGAGAGCGTCCGCGACCGCACGAAGTTCAGTAGGCGAAGCCGTCGGGTTGGCTGACCGCGCCTACACGCACCTGGCTATCGATGAAGTTACGTCCCGCGGCCAACGCCTGGCGATTCACGTCGAGCAGTTCGACTTTCTTGATCTTGGTTTCGATCACGCCCATCGCTGTCTCAGGCAGCAGGCACTCTGTCTCTTCGAGCAGTGCGCCCATCAGCACGATGTTGGTGACTTTCATCGAGCCGAGTTTGTCGGCCATCTCGGCGGCTGGGATGCAGACCACGCGCGCCTGCGGCGGAACAAAGTCCGCGGGAAGCCTGTCGCGGTTGTAGAGGATCAAGCCGCCGGGCGCAACCTGGCTCGCGAACTTGCGCAGCGAGATTTCGTTCATCGCGATCAAAACGTCGGGATGCGAGATCAGCGGCGAACCAATACGTTCTTTCGACAGGCAAACGTGGCAGTGCGCGCTGCCCGAACGCATCTCGGGACCATAAGAAGGAAGCCAGCTGACGTCGAGGCCTTCGCGCATGCCCATCTCGGTGAGCAACTGTCCGAGCAGCAGGACACCCTGTCCTCCGAAGCCGGCAACCTTAATGCTGTAGTCGCGGAAATGGTGCGGATGGTCAGGCGCCTTGCGGAACGCCGCTTCATCCTTAGCGCTGATTTCGAGCACGTCCGAAACGGTGCGCTGCGGCGGAGTCGTACCGGTCGGAGCTTCGAGCTTACGATCGCGGAACACATTCAGCGGGAAGGTGGGAACAAGTTTCTCCATCACCCAGCGGCGCGCTTCCACCGGATCCTTTCCCCAGATGGTGGGACAGGGAGAGAGAATCTCGACGAACGAGAACCCGGCGCGGTCGCGCTGGTTCTCGAGCGCCTTGCGCACGGCGCGACGCGCTTTCATGACGTTCTTGTTGTCGCACAGCGCGACGCGCTCCACATACACCGGCGCCTCGAGCGTGGAAAGCAATTCCGCCATGTGCAGCGGGTAGCCTTCGTTGACCGGGCGGCGTCCCCAAGGGGACGTTGTGCTCTTCTGTCCGACCAGTGTGGTCGGTGCCATCTGGCCGCCCGTCATGCCGTAGATCGCGTTATTCACGAAGAAGACGGTAATGTGTTCCCCGCGGTTGGCGGCGTGCACGATTTCTGCTGTGCCGATGGCGGCGAGGTCACCGTCGCCCTGATACGAGATGACGATCTTTTCGGGACAAGTGCGCTTGATTGCGGTGGCACAGGCGGGTGCTCGGCCATGCGCGGCCTGCACGTTGCCCACGTCGAAGTAGTAATACGCGAACACGGAACATCCCACCGGGCTCACGAAAATGGTGCGATCCTGCAGGCCCAGTTCTTCGATGGCTTCGGCGATCAGTTTGTGCGCAACGCCATGGCCGCAGCCTGGGCAGTAGTGCGTCTGCTGTTTCAGTTCGCCCTTGCGCTCGAACGTATCGTAGAAGACGGGCGACTTGGAGTGCGTCACTTCGTAACCGTTCACGGGAGCGGTGGCTTCGACCAGCAGTGTCTTCGTGTCGTCGGACATGATCGCCTCTCTGTTATCGGCCGGAACTTGCCAGCGCTTCTTGTTCGGTCCGTTTCGCTGCGCGTGCAATCACTTCAGTCTGGATTTCTTCCACCGAGGGTACGTTGCCTCCGGTGCGTCCGTAGAACTCGACCGGGACGCTGCCGTTCAAAGCCAGGCGGACGTCTTCCACCATCTGCCCGTTGCTCAACTCGACCACGACCACCTGGTGAATTTCGGCTGCGGCTTTGCGAAGCGCTTCGGACGGGAAGGGCCAGAGTGAGATGGGTCGGAACAGTCCTACGCGTTGACCTTCCGCGCGCGCCGCTTCGACCGCCGAGCGCAGAATGCGTGAAGTGATGCCGTAGCCAACGAGCAGAATGTCGGCGTCCTGAGTGTCGTAGAGCTCCCAGCGCGCTTCCTGCTGCGCCTGCTTGTATTTGTCTTCGAGATGCCGCTGATGCGCTTCCAGATCGTCGGGCTCAAGGAAGATGGAGCTGACCAGATTCTTGCGTGTTTCGGGAGTGCCCTTCACCGCCCACGGCTTTTCAGGAGCGACCACGTCGCGATACTCGAGATCGAGCGGTTCCATCATCTGCCCGATAAAGCCATCAGCGAGAATGACAGCCGGGTTTCGGTACTTGTCGGCGAGTTCGAAGGCCAGCACGGTGAGGTCGGCCATTTCCTGCACGGAAGCGGGCGCGAGCACGATGTTGTGATAGTTGCCGTGACCTCCGCCCTTCACCATGGCGAAGTAGTCGCTCTGCTCGGGCGCGATGTTGCCTAGGCCCGGGCCGCCGCGAACCACGTCGACGATGACGCAAGGCAATTCGGCACCGGCGATGTACGACATGCCTTCCTGCATCAAGCTGAGTCCGGGGCCGGAGGATGCGGTCATGACGCGGGCCCCGGACGCAGCTGCGCCGTACACCATGTTGATGGCGGCGACTTCGCTCTCCGCTTGCAAGAAAGTTCCGCCGACCTGAGGGATGTACAGGGCGGCGGCTTCGGCGATCTCGCTGGCGGGAGTGATGGGATATCCGTAGAAGGAGCGGCAGCCGGCGAGGATGGCGCCCTTCACAATAGCGACGTTGCCTTTACAAAGTTGCCGCATGGCCGTCTCCTTGCTGCGGGTCTACCAGCTTGAGGCGAGGAGCGAGCCGGAAGACCGTGATGGCTCCGGGCTCGGGGCAGCAGTAGAAGCAGATGCCGCACCCGGTGCAGCCCTCGCCTTTGTAGTGGGCCGGATGCACTCCATAGGAACTCAGGTCGGCCGTGAGTTCCAGGCACTTGGGTGGGCACGACTCCACGCACAGCCCGCATCCTTTGCATTCGTCAACGTTGACTGCGATGTTCCCTCGTGCCTGCGCTGCCATAATCACCTCGTTGCTGGTTCTTTCACCGGACGCTGCAACCACTTGGTGCGTTCGCAATAGTCGTAAAGCTCCTCCCGGAACTTGGGGTGAGCGATCTCGATGAGCGCCTGCGCGCGCTCGCGGATCGATTTGCCGTGCAGATAGGCGACGCCGTATTCGGTGACGACGTAGCGAATCAGTCCGCGCGAGGTCACCACACCCGCGCCGGGCGCGAGCATGGGGGTGATGCGCGAGATCGTTCCACCTTTTGCGGTGGAGCAGAGAGCAATGATCGCCTTGCCGCCTTTCGAGCGCGACGCGCCGCGCAGGAAATCCACCTGCCCGCCGATGCCGCTGTAGAAATACGTGCCGATCGAGTCGGAGCAAACCTGCCCCGTGATATCCACCTGTAACGCGGAGTTGATCGCCACCATCTTGTCGTTTCGAGCGATCAGCGCAGGGTCGTTGGTGTAGGCGGTGGGATGGAACTCGAAGATGGGATTGTTGTCGACATAATCGAAGAGGTTTTTGCTGCCCAAAGCAAAGCCGAGGATGATCTTTCTCGGCTTGAAATTCTTGCGTGCGCCGGTAATCACGCCGGCATCAATCAGCGGAATCACACCATCGGAAACCAGCTCGCTATGCACGCCCAGGTCCTTGCGATCCATGAGCAGCGGAAGCACCGCGTCGGGAATGCCGCCAATGCCGGTCTGGAGCACGCTGCCATCCTCGATCAGGCTTGCGACGTTGCGCGCAATCGCAATCTGCATGTCCGTGACTTCGGGTTTCTTCAGGGCGCACAGCGGACGTGAGGACTCCACGATCGCGTCGATCTTGTTGACGTGGATGAAGCTGTCGCCGTAGGTGCGCGGCATTTCGTCATTGACCTGCGCAACCACGTAACGCGCGAGGCGGGCGGCCGTCAGAGTTGTGTCAACGCCGACGCCGAAGCTGCAGAATCCGTGCGAGTCTGGCGGGGAGACTTCGATTAGCGCAACGTCGAGCGGCATGGCGCCGCTTTCGAACAGGTCTTCGATCTCGCTCAGATAGACCGGCGTGTAATCGGCGCGGCCTTCATTGATGGCATCGCGCACGTTCCCGCCGATGAACACGGCGTTGTGACGGAAGTGTCCCGCCATCTCGGGCGCAACGTAAGGCGCCTTGCCCATGGTCATCATGTGGACAATTTCGACGTCCTGCACGAACGGCGCGCGCTGAATCAAGGCTTCGACCAGTGTTTCCGGTTCGGCGCAGCCGGGCTGGATGTATACGCGCATTCCGCTCTGCACGCAGCGCAGTGCTTCATTCGCGGTGCGTAGTTTCTTTTTGTATTCCATTTCCCAAGACATCGCTTGCAGTCTCCTCAAAAATCGTTGCTACCGAACCTGGCTGACTTCTTTAGCGCATTCCTGCTCGTATCCCATCGACGCATAAAAAATGGCGCGGTCGAAGAACTGGTCGAGCAGTTGCAGCATTTCAAGCTCGCCGAAAACTTCAGTGGGACGCTCCATCCCAGCCTCGTTCTTCAGGTAATCCAGAAGGTTCTCCTTGGTCAGCACGATGACCCAGACCACCTGGCTCAGGGGTACCTGCTGCAGGGCCCGGCGCGCGCCAATTTCCATGTAACGTTCCCGGATATCGAAATCAGTTTTGCCGAGCAGCCACTCGCCCAGGTGGCGATAGATCTCGTAAACGCGTTCCTGTAAATCCATCGACGGAACCTTACAGTAGTCGCGGGTGAACTCGGAGCTCTGCACGCGGGCAAGCAGCCCGGTAGCGAGTCCGTCTGAGTGGGTCTCGATCAGGCGAACCAGTCGGTAGGCCAGCATCATGACCGGATCCTCCTCTCCCTCCGAGATTCAGTCTGTGCTCTGGAACGGGATGTGGCCGTGACTCGTCGCACTTGGACTTGTGATCTGGATCACATGGGAGATGTTGAAAAGGAAGGAGTTATACCGACCGTACGGTGGGTTTTTGGTTAATTGGGCGGTGCTTCTCAGGGAGGAGAGGTTTCGACAGCGACCTGCTCGATGATGCGAGACGCCACCACTTCGAGACGGAGAAAGCCTCGCTGTGCTCGCCTAGAAACCCGATCGGGCGGAGATCCGCAAAAGGCCCTTGATCGTCTCCCACGAGGACTGAAACGGCGGTGGAAAACGTAATCCTATAGTTTCCGGGTTCCTCAAACTGA
>DASRDJ010000372.1:0-13609 GCA_035652655.1 Terriglobales bacterium | reverse complement strand
GCTTGGTCCCGGGCTCCGCTGCGAGCTTCTTCACCATCTTGCGCAGAGGATCGCGGCTGGGCAGTTTGGCGCGCTTGCGGTACGCCGCCAACATGGCCGCGAACAGGTCTGCTGCAGTAAACGCCACTTCCGCCAAGCTTGCGTTTGCAGCCGCAGATTCCAGCGCCAGCGCATCCTCCAGTTCGTGCGCCACCTCGCTCAGTTCGCGATAACCACACGCCGCGGCATCCCCCTTTAGCGTGTGCACGATCCGCCGCAGGCTGCGCACGATTTCCGAATCGCCGGGATGCTTCTCGAGCTTCAGCGCTTCGTCATTCAACGCCTGCAGAAGTTCCTGGGCGCTCTCGAAAAACAGTTCGCGGAGTTCGGCCATGCGCTCGTCAGGCTGGGTCATAAGACTCCCTCGACCCGCTGGTAGGCCGTTCCGCTGTTGCGGTGAACCATTTGAAATTTCTCGGTGAGCCCGAGCAGGCTTTCGGCGTGCCCCACGAACAAGTAGCCGTCCGGATTCAGGCAGCGGTAGAACTTGTTGATCAGCCGCTTCTGCTCGGCTTCGTCGAAGTACATCATCACGTTCCGGCAGAAGATCACATCATTGCGCTGCGGAAGATATTCGGTCTTGAGATTGTGGAAGTCGAAGTGAACCACTTCCCTTAGCGCTTTCTTCACCGAATAACGGTCGCCCGTCTTGTCGAAGTAGCGCAGCCGGTAGTTGTAGTCCACCGACGCCATCTGGTGTTCGTTGTAAGTGCCTTCCTGCCCAGCGCGCAGCACTGAGTAGCTGATGTCGCTGGCCAGGATTTCCACTTTCCACGGTGCGGGAATCAGCGGCTTCGGCGTAGGCGTTTCCACCTGCATCGGATTGCGCATGTAGTAATACGCCAGCGCATCGGCCACCTGCATCGCCATGGTGTACGCTTCCTGCCCGGTCGAACAGCCGGCGCTCCAGAAGCGCAGCGAGAAGTCCCGCCGCTCTTGTTTTTTGCGCAGCAAGTCTTCCAGTACGTACTTGTGAAACAGGTCCAGCTGCGCCCGGTTGCGGAAGAAGCTGGTTTCGTTGACTGTGAGATTTTCGAGCAATTGCGCGAGTTCGCCGCGCCCGGCATCGCTGATCAGTAGCCGGTAATAGCTGTAAAAGGAATCGACGCCGCATTCCCGCAGGCGTCGCATCAACCGGTCTTGAAGAAAGTGTGTGCGGCGCTCGTCGAAGTGCATGCCGCACTCCTGGTACACGAGGGCCTGCAGAAGTTTCAGTTCCGCTTCGGTGAGCGCGGGTGCCGGTGCTGCGCCTG
This sequence comes from Terriglobales bacterium, assembly GCA_035652655.1. GTDB lineage: Bacteria > Acidobacteriota > Terriglobia > Terriglobales > Acidobacteriaceae > Gp1-AA133. The sequence goes on along the minus strand of DASRDJ010000372.1, from coordinate 12,317 downwards.
ATGTGCCCATGGGGTATCGGTTCAGTTCTGCCTAACGGGCAGCCGCACCGCGAGCCTCCGCCTTGGTAGTGGCTGCTGCCTTGGCTTCTGAGGCCGCCTTCTGTGCCTTGGTGCTGCCGAATTCCAGAAGCTTGCTCGTGTCGAGCAGCATGATCAGCCGTCCCTTGTATTTGCCGAGCCCCGTCACGCAGCCCATTCCGCCTTCCTGCAAGACCGCCGGAGGCGGCTCAATGTCGCTGGCCGCAATCTTCAGAACTTCCGACGCCGAATCCACGATTAGTCCCGACAAGCGTCCGTTGAACTCGACTACCAGGATCCGGTTTCTCCGATTCGGTACTGTTTCCTTCACGCCAAAGCGCTTGCGCAAGTCGATCACCGACACGATCTTTCCGCGCAGGTTGATAACGCCTTCCATGTATTCCGGAGCGTCCGGCACCGCCGTGATTTCTGGCACGCGCACGATTTCGTGCAGCGCCGTGATGGGCACGCCGTACGTCTCGTTGCCCACCTGGAAGCCGACGATCTGCAACTCGCGGTTGCTGTGCCGCTCTATGGCCATGGACTAGACCCCTGCGGTCGCTCGCCGCGCGATCTTGCCCGAACTCTTGTCATTGCTGCGCGAGTGGTCCACATCTCCAGTGCGGCCTGCCACCCGCTCCAATGCATCCAGCAGTTCGCGCGACATCTTCGACATCTGCTCCGCCGACGCCGCCAGTTCTGTCGAGCCTGACGTAGACTGCTGGATCAGTTCGCGCATACGCTCCATCGCCTTCACCACGGCCTGAGCGCCCGAGGCTTGCTCCTCCACGGCCGAATTAATCTCGTGCGTAATCTCGTTCAGCCGCGTAGTTGCCCGCGCGATCTGCGACGAGCCGTGCGACTGTTCATTAGTCGCAGCACCAATCTCCTGCGCGAATTTGTAGACCTCGGTGACCACGTTCGAAATCTTGCGCAGCGCCCCATTCAACTCGCCGCCCAGCTCGAGCCCTTCGTTGACGATCGATGTGCTCTCGTCCATGTTCTCGACCGCCTTGCGGGCTTCTTTCTGAATGCTCTGGATCAGCTCGGATATTTCCTTGGTCGACTGCGCCGACTTCTCCGCCAGCTTGCGGACTTCGTCCGCCACCACTGCAAAACCCAGTCCGTGCTCGCCCGCGCGCGCCGCCTCGATCGCCGCGTTCAACGCCAGCAGGTTGGTTTGCTCGGCCAAATCGTCGATGACCTCGATGATTTTGCCGATGTCATCCGCCCGTTGTCCCAGCGCGTCGATGATCGAGCCCGAAGAGCGAATGGTGTTGTTGATCTTGGTCAGGCCTTCAGTCGCCTTGTCCATGGTGGTAATGCCGCTGTGGACTTCCTCGCGCGACCGGTTCGAAATATCGAGCAGTACTTTCGCCGTATCAGCAACGCGTTGAATCGACGCAACCATCTGGTCGATCGACGCCGAGGTCTCGCTCACGCTCGAAGCCTGCGTCTGCGTGCTCTTCACCATGTTCTGCACATTGACGCTCATCTCGTGCATCGTGCTGGTGACTTCATCAATCGCCGAAGATCCCTGCAGGCTGATCTTGGCCGACTCGTCCGAGGCTCCCGCCACCTGGCTCGAAGCGCTCGCCACCTGTGAGGCCAGGTCGCGTACGCTGCGCACCAGCCCGCGCAAGCTTTCCACCATCTGCTGGAACGCGTGTCCCAGCGTGTCCTGCTTCGAACGCGGCTCGACTTCCACCATCAGGTCGCCGTTGGCGATGGCTTCAGAAACCGCCGCCATCTCCTTCAGGTACGTCACCATGTTGGCGAAGGTGCGCGCCAGTTCTCCGATCTCATCCTGCCGCTGGGTATCGACCTCAACGTTGTGCTCCAGGTCGCCGGTGTTGCCGATCTTGTGCGCCACTGTCATCAGCTTGGCGAGCGGCTCGGTGATCGATCTTGCCGTGTGGAACGCGATGCCTATGCCGATGCCCAGCGCAAGCAGAGTGCTCACGAGCGAAGCAATGAAGGTCCATTTCGCCGCGGTATCGTCTGCGTCGTTCCTCTCATCGAGTATCTTGGTGTTCTCCTTGTCAAGAGCGTCCAGCACTTCCGTGGTGTTCCTTACCCACGAAGAAGCATCCTTCTGCAGATAAAAAATCTGAAGCTCCGCCACCGTCGCATTGCCGCTATCCACGTCCTTGCGCTTATCGACTAGCGGCTGAGCAAATTCCTTGGCCCAGTTCTGCTCGAACTGTTGCACCTTTTCGAGCAAACCCTTTTCCTGTTCGGAGGTCGCCAGCGCCTGGGTCTTTTCCAGCTTGTCATTCAGGTGGCGGATGCCCTCATTCATGTGGTCCACTTCGCGCGTGTCGCCGCTCAGCAGGTAGTTGCTCAGGTAGAGACGGTTCAGCATCGTCTGGGACCGGACCGCTGCAGTCGCATCGTTCAGGTCGCGCGAGTTCCTTGCCCCGGTCTTCGCGTCATGCTCCCGGCTGACGGCTCTCCAGTTGACCGCGAACATGACCAGGACCATGAACAAGACGGCCCCAAACGCCATGTAAAGTCTGTTGCGCAGCGTCATCGCTGTCCCTCCCTAGCAAACCCTCGAACCTGCCTGCGTGCCCTTAGCGCGCAGACCCTCACTCCCTGGCCTACTGTGTGGCAACGTTCGGATCGAACTTGAACTCCACCACGCCAGTCGTTTCTTCCGAAGCGGCGTCGAACCGCCACTTCTTCACCGCGTCCACCGCCGCATTCACAAGCAGGGGATGGCCGCCCACGACCTTGGTGCTTTTCACCGATCCGTTCGGCGCGACGACCACCTGAACCTTCACCACTCCCGAAATCGACATCCGCCTCGCCAACTCCGGATATGTCGGAGACACCTTGGACTTCACTTTGCGCGAGAGCTCTTCCTGCTGGGCATGACCCGGCAGCGGGTATAAAAGACAAAGGGCGGCGACGCCTGAAATTACGGCTCCCGCCAGCCAGCGTTGTAGTTGTTGTCGAGACACAAGTCCTCCCGTGCAAAAATCCTACCCCGGGAACTGCAAAGCCCGTGCCAGCTAAATCGTTGGGAACATTACTTTGGTGACCAGCATAAGTCGCTGTGCCAGAAGGGAATGTACCGTTGGTGACCAGTTCTCGCTCGTGCTGACAAATTGGAAACGTCTCATCCTTGGCCACCGCTCAACCTCGAATTCTCAGGGTGAGACTTCGAGACACTACCCAAACGTGGGATTTCACAGGAAGACACCTGCACCCTTATTCGCTTGACTCAAAATGAGATTGCAGAGTACTTTCCCCTTATATTCAAATAACTTGTGAACATTGGGGAAAGGTCCAGGCGGTGTTTTTCTAACCATGCGCGCGGGAGACACGACGCTCATCCAGGGGCCAAACCCCAGGTCTGACGAGGCTTTTCAGAAGCTCCTCCTGCGTTTTTCCGCCGCCGCGGCGCAAGGCACCGACGTCGCGTCCCTCATTCGCCTCTTCTGCCGTGAGACCCGCGAGTTCTTCCAGGTCAGCGGTGTCTACTTCTGGCAGTGTCTCTCGCCCGACGAAATGGTGGGGGCGGAAGCCGACGGGATCCGGGCCGAGAGCTTCCGCGGACTGCGCCTGAAGGCCTCGGAAAGCGCGGTTTCAGGGGAGGCCGTCCGCCGGCGCCGCACCATCTTTGTGAACTTCCTCGACTCCGCGCGCTACCCCCGCGCGTTCGAATTCAACGCCCGGGCCATCATGGCCGCTCCCCTGGTCGTATCCAACGAAGTGCTGGGAGCCGTTGCCTTTATCCATGATTCCGACCCCGGCTATTTCAGCGAAGATCTGGCCGCCAAGGCGACCATCGTTGCCGGGCAGCTCGGTAGCCTGCTCGAAGCCCGCCGCCTTACCGAGGCCTCCCGCGAAGATCATCGCCGCGCCGAAATCCTTGCCGAAGTCGCCCACGCCCTGCACGGCAATCCCGACGTCGCCGCCGTCATCGAAGCCTTGGCCGACCGCATCCGCGTTCTGTTGCGCGCGCGCCTCGTCTGCGTTTTCATGCGGCAAGATGGACCTTTTGAGTTGCGCGGCGTGGCCGCCGAGACTGCCCAGCTGGGCAATTCAGCTCGCGCCCGGCACGACCGCACCGCCCTTCGTTTCGCCGCCGACGTCGCTGGCCGAGCCGTTTCCGCCGGAGAGCCGATCACGGTCTCCATCGACCCAGCCTCCCATTCTCTCGGCGATCTCGTGCCCTCCGGAATGCTCCTCGCTGCGCCCTTCCGGACTTCCCGCACGCAAGGCGCGATTCTTGTCTACCCGCGAGCCGACGGCATTTTCACCAACGACGAAAGATCGCTGGTCTCGGCCGTAGCCGGATTCGGTGCCGTCGCCGTCGCCAACGCCGAACTCTATTCCACCGCCCGCAACCAGGCTCACGAACTTCACCAGCTGCTTGAAATCTCCACCGAACTCCGCTCGGTTGGAAACCTGGATCGCTTCCTGGAAGCCTTCGTCGTGCGTGCCTCCGACTTCCTGGGCTTTGGACGTTGCTTCATTGGCCTGCTCGAGGAAGGGAAGTTTCGCGTGCGCCTGGGCGCAGAAAAAGGTCATGCCCAGCACGTCGATTTCACGTTTCCCGACGGGATCGCCACCAAGGCTCTGATCGCGAAAGAAGTTTTCTGGACCGACGATGCCAGCCAGCTCCCCGGCTCCAATGCCAAAGCCATCCTTGAGTTCGCCATCAAGCAACTCCTGGCCGTGCCCCTTCTTGGTTCCGACGGCGAAGTCATGGGCATGTTCGGTGTGCTCGATCGCCTCGATCTTGCCGGCATTTCCGAGGAAGACATCCGCCGTGCCCGTGCGCTCGCCGCGCAGGTCTCAGTCGCGCTCGAAGTGATGCGCAACTTGCATTCCTCAGAGCAGCACCGCAAACACGCCGAAGCCTTGATGGGCTTGTCGTTCGAGCTCAGCAGTCTGGTACATCTGCCCGATTTCAACCGCCGCTTCGTTTATCGCGCCGCCGAGCTTTCCGGCGCAAAGTCGGCAGCTCTGGCTCTCTTCGAAAGCTCCGCACTGACGTCTACGGTCCTCTACGACGCCTCGCGGCCCGAGCCCTCCGATCGCAGTCTTGAGCGCCGCCTCACTCATTCCTTGACGGAATCCCTGGCGCAGCATGCCGAGCGCCTTTATTCGGGGCAAGCTGCCGACTTGCTGGGCTCCGCGCTCTCCGCTGCCCTAGGCTGGAAAGATTGCACCATCCTCCGCCTGACTGGTGCCGGGGACGAAGCGGTCGGCGTCTTGTGCCTCGCCGATCGCGGCAAGCCTGCGGCGCCCGCCGACGAGCAACTCCTGCACGCTATCGCCAGCCACGCCTCGGTCGCCCTTGAAAATGCGCGCCTCTTCACGCGCATGGATAAGGCCAATCGTCACTGGATGGAGATTTTCGACGCCATCACCGACTACATCGTCGTCCATGACGGAGCCCAGCAAGTTCTGCGCGTCAACCGCTCGCTCGCGGAATTCATCGGCGTTCCTCCCAGCGAATTAATCGGCGTCAATATGCGCGCACTCGTGGCTTTGGCCAGCGACGCGCCGGCCCCCGGTTGCCCCTTCTGTCGCAACGCCATGGACGGTCCCGACGAATACGTCCATCAGGTCCTCGAGCGCATGTACCTCGTTTCGACCTCGCGCATCCACGCGTCGGCCGGAGAAGGCCAGCACACGATCCATGTGCTCAAGGACATCACGGACCGCCGTGAGGCCGAGCGCCGTTATCGCGAGCTATTCGACAACATTCAGGAAGGGTTGTTCTTCGCCGTCCCCGACGGACACTTCATTGAAGTCAACGACGCCCTCGTCCGCATGCTGGGCTACACCGACCGCGAAGAACTCCTCAAGATCGACATTCCGACCCAGCTCTACACCTCGCCGGAACGGTTGCAGCGCCTGAATCAGGTCATGCAGCAGCATGGCGTGCTGCGCAATCACGAGGAAGTTCTGCGCCGCAAAGACGGAGGCGCGATCCACGTGCTCATCAACGCCTTCGCGGTTCCTGACGCTCACGGCCAGGTCCTGCAGTATCGCGGCCTTATGCTCGATATCACCGGGCTGAAGACTTACCAGTCCGAACTGCAGCGTGCTCGCGATTTCTCCGAGAAGATTCTCAACAACACACAGAGCATGATCCTGGTCGTCGACACGGCAGGTCTGATCAGCTATGCCAACCGACGCTGGTACGACGCCGGCTATGAGCAGGGCCAATTGCTCGGCCGTCCGCTCGCCGACCTCGTCTCACCGCCTCGCCGTCCTGTGCTTTCCGATGCACTCAATTCCACGCTCTCGGGCCACCCCGTCGACAATCTCGACCTGCAAGTCCTGCGCGGCGATGGCCGCGTCGGCCAGTTCTCCGTGAATCTCAGTCCCATGCGCGACGAGCAGGGGATCGTCACCAGCATCGTGGTTGTGATGACCGACATCACCGACTCCGCTATGCTGCAGTCAAAACTGATTCACGCCGAAAAGATGGCCGCAGTCGGCCAACTCGTCTCCGGCGTCGCCCACGAAGTCAACAATCCGTTGACCGCCATCCTCGGCTTCGCCGACCTGCTCATCGAGAACGAGGAGACTCCCGAGTCCGCCCGCAAAGACTTGCGCGTCATTCTTCAGGAAGCGCAACGCACCAAGCAGATCGTGCAGAACCTACTCAGCTTCGCGCGCCAGATGCCTCCCCAGCGCAAGCCAGTGCAACTCAACGGAATTTTGCGCCGCACCATCCAGCTACGTGCCTACGACTTCAACAGCCACGGCGTCGAGATCGTCGAACACCTCGATGAAAGTCTGCCCCAAGTGGTCGGAGACTACCACCAGCTGCAGCAGGTTTTCCTCAACATCATGAACAACGCCTACGACGCCGTGCGGGAGACTGGCCGCCCCGCGCGCATCGAAATCATGACCGCCAGCCTCGGCAATCATGTCGAGGTCTCGTTCCGCGACAACGGTCACGGCATCTCGCATCCCGATCGCATCTTCGATCCATTCTTCACCACCAAAGAAGTGGGGAAGGGAACCGGCCTGGGCCTGAGCATCTGCTACGGCATCGTGCGCGAACATGGCGGCGAAATCCTGTGCCACAACAATTCTGGAACCCAGGGAGCGACGTTCATCGTTCGCTTGCCCGGCCTTTCTGAGTCGGCCTCCAAAGGTGTGGCCGCGGGAGTTCTACAACGATGAGTTTGCCTGCCATGCAGCCTGAACCTTTGCCCATCCTTCTTATCGAAGACGAGCCGGCCGTAATGGCATACGTCTCGGCCACGCTCGAGCGCAGCGGCTATCAAGTCGTGAGCGCAAAATCGGGCGCGGAGGGCTTGCAAATGCTTGAGTCGGGAGAATTTCTCGGAGTCGTCTCTGACATGGTGACGCCCGGCGGCGTCAATGGTGCCGATGTACATGCGTGGATCGCAACTCATCGGCCCGAACTAGCCTCGAGGCTCGTCTTCATCACCGGCGACATCGCCAACGAGCAAACTGTCGAAACGCTGCGCCGTACCGGTGCTCCTTGCGTGGAGAAGCCGTTCCGAGTGCAGCAATTTATTTCGGTCGTAGAAAAGACCATGGGGAAAGCGCTGTGAGTGATGACCTTCGGATCCGGTTGTTGATTGTCGATGACGAGCAAAGCATTCGCCGCTTGTGCGTCACCGTAGGTGAAGCCCTGGGATTTGTTTGCCTGGAAGCGGCCAGTGGCGAAACCGCCCTCGCCCTGCTCGAGGAGCAACCCGCCCACATGATCCTCACCGACATGGTGATGCCTCACATGTCGGGCCTGGAGTTTCTGGAGAAAGTTAAGAAGCTGTTGCCTCGCAGTGAAATTGCCGTCATGACCGGCCACGGCTCGGTCGAAACCGCCGTCCAAGCCATGAAGCTGGGAGCCTACGACTACATAGCAAAACCCTTCTCCCCGCTGGAAGAATTGCGCCTGTTCCTCCGCCGCATGGCGGAAAAAGTCCGCCTGGTCGAGGAGAACCAGTTCCTCCGCGATCGCATGGACACGGAAACCCAGCTACACGGCATCGTCGGCTCGTCCGCGAAAATTCAGGACGTCCTGCGTATGGTCTCGCGCCTGAAAGACACGCGCACTCCCGTCCTCATCACTGGCGAAAGCGGCACCGGAAAAGAACTGGTCGCACGCGCCATCCACTTCCGCGGATCATTCGCTAACCGTCCCTTCGTTGCCGTGGACTGCGGCTCGCTCGTCCCCACGCTCATCGAAAGCGAACTATTCGGCTACGAAAAAGGCGCCTTCACCGGAGCTCTAAAGGCTCGAACCGGCCTCTTCCAGTCCGCCGACGGCGGCACGATCTTTCTCGACGAAATTGGCGAGCTCCCGCTCGAGATGCAAGCCAAACTCCTGCGTGTTCTGCAAGAGAAAGAGGTCCGGCCCGTGGGCAGCAACCAGCGCACGCGCGTCGATGTACGCGTCATCGCCGCTACCAACCGCGACCTCGAACAGGAATACCGCGCGGGCACGTTCCGCAAGGACCTCTACTTCCGCCTGAACGTTGTAACCGTCCACGTTCCGCCCTTGCGCGAGCGCCGCTCCGACATCCCGATGCTCGCCCACTGGTTCCTCGAGCGTTGCGTCCCCGGACGCAGCGTGCAAGTCACCAATGCCGCCATGAAGTCCCTGCTCCAATACGACTGGCCGGGCAACGTGCGCGAACTGGAAAACTGCGTCGAGCGCGCCGTCGCCCTCGGCAACCAGCAGACCCTCGACGTCGACGACTTGCCCCCTGCGATCGCCTCGACTTCGCAGCCGCCGGAACGCGACACCGAACCCGGACCTGGCTTCTCCACCACCGACCTCGAAGACATTGAACGCACCACCATCGAGCGCGTCTTCGAACAAGTAAAAGGAGACAAAGCGCTCGCCGGCAAAATGCTAGGCATCAGCCGCGCCACCCTCTACCGCAAACTGAAGCGCTATAACATCGGGGCCCGCCAGCACCAGGTTTCGAGCGCTGCGCTTCAATAGAAGTCGTAATCACAGGGGACACAGAGGACCTCCGGAAACTGAAGATTTCTTGGCGATCTTAGCGACTCCTTAGCGACCTTCGCGGTTAAGAGCTTTTCTGTGCGCGTCGAGCCGAGGTTGCGAGTTTCGTGTTCGAACTTAGATTTGTTCCGTGTACCTCTGTGCCCTCTGTGGTAAGAATTTTTGAGACAAGCGTCTCAGTCTGAGACACGCAGACGAGGGGGATACCCATCCGGCCTCTCTACGCATGAAATGCCGCCTCACGTTTTCAGCCACTTACCTCCAGGTACTTCCGGTTTTTGCTTTGGTTTTCCCCGTGCATACAGAGAGGCCGTAGCAAGCGGACCGATAGGCTCCCACGAAAACTCTTTCAAACCGGGAAGAGGGGAGCCCGTGACCGCCTTTCGAGGTTGACCTTGGGAAAACGAGCCCTTGTCGTCGAATCTTCCACGCTGTTTGTCGTGGTGGCGCGCCTGGCCCGATTCGCTGCATTCCGGCCCTCCCCTTTGATTGCAGTTGCACCCGACCTCCCCCTGCTGACCGGACTTCAAAATCATGACTGATCTCAGCCAACTCTCTGCCGAGTGGAACGCTGCTCGCATTCTCTATCCGACTTACTCCGCCCTGGCGCGTGAGTTTGTCATCGACCTCACTTCGTGCAACGACCTGGAAACCGGCGTCGACCAGCCGCCTCAGGAGTCTGTCGAGCAAGCCCGGCAATGGCTGAATGATATGGATGAACGCATCCAGATTCACCAGCTCCGCCAGTTCCTGCAGACTACGACTCTGGTCACGCCGCAATTGCTGCAGACCATGCTCTTGCACCATCTGCATAAGGACGAGAAGTCGCCTTCGGATCGTGACAAGATTGATTTTCTGATCGTCCAGCTGTTCTCCCTGGCTGCGCCTTCGCGCCTGGAAGACAGTTCAGTCACGATCGCCTACGTCGCCAAGACTCTGCAAACCGTGCTCGGCGCGGTCGATACCACAATTCCCGTCTGGCTCCAGCCGATCGAGAACGTCCTGCAGTCGGCGCAAAAAGCACGCACTCTCAACGAACTTCTGCACAGCGGAATCCTCGAGCAGGGCCGTAAGTTCAAGGTGCAAAGCGGCGAGAACTATTTTCTGCCCGTGGCGATGATCGCTTTCGCTCGGTTCAGCTTCCTGATGCGGCGCGTGTTCTTCCGCCTCATGCATCAGGACCTGAATGCCATTTTCGATGGCCTGCGCGAGCTCGAGCAGCAAGGCGTCACGACCATCGACTGCCGCCGCGCCCAGTTTTCCGCCGAGGAGCCCATCCTTCGACTACGCATGATCTGCCAGTCTTGGAAAGTAATGTTCCAGGCCGAATACTCCTCCGGGCAGCCTCTGCGGATGCTGGTCGATTTGCGGGCCGCGATCGACGACGCCCTCGGACGAGGCACCCGCTCCATGGCGAAGGCCAAGACCGGTTCGGCCCCCGCAAAAAAAGTCGCCGCTGCCCAATCCAAGGCTCCTGCTTCCCGGACCGCCGCCGCAGGCGCATCCGCCGGTAAATCCGCGAAATTCGCTGTGACGGACGATGCGACTCCGGAGTTCGAAGTCTCCGGCGGCGCCAACGAGTGGAACCCTAACGGAGAGGGAAACTGAGCGAGAGCCGACCGATGCTTACCGTGAACCAGCGAAAGATTGTCATCCTCTCCGACGACGCCAGTTTCTCCTCGCAGCTTTGTGAGCGCTGGCAGGACGAACGTGCGTTTCCCGCGTTCACCGTGCTGCAGGGCGAGGGCGCTCGCGTGCTGGCTCCCGAGAACATGGATCTCGCCGTCATCGACCTTCCCCGCGTGGATGCGCATCGCGCCGCGCGCCGCATATGCGACCTGAGCGGCAAACCCGTCCTCCTGGTTTGTGGGGATGCCGAGACCATGCAGTCCGTGCGTCGTGAACCGCCCCGGTCCCTGGTCGTGATGCGCAGCGGCAACTGGCCCGACTTTGTCGTAGTCCTGGCGCTCGAAGCATTGCGCCGCGTGGATGCCATGCATCGAGCCGACCATGCCGAACAGGTCAGCGCGCTGCTGAAGTGTCACGCCACTCTCGGCCAGTTTGTGATCGAGATGCGGCATTCATTGAACAACGCACTCACCTCGGTACTTGGAAATTCGGAACTACTCCTGCTTGAAGCGGGAGCGTTCTCAGCTGGAGTACGTTCGCAGATCGACACGATTCGCAACATGGCGCTGCGTATGCACGAAGTCCTGCAGCGCTTCTCATCACTCGAAAAAGAATTGAAATTCGTCGAACAACAAGTAGTCAAGGAGCAGAAGCTGAAACCGCAAGCGGCAGCGGCCGGCTCGTAAGCCGCGCCCTGTCAGCTCAACCCGTGGTGCGCGGCACGACGCCCTCCCTCAAGCCGCGCTTCCGGCAGCAGCGGCGGCAACTTATTCCGGCATCAAACTCAATGAACACCGGCTTCCATCTCGGACGATCGAATCGCGGACCTAAGAGTCCGGTGAACTTCGTTCTCGATCACGAGTTGTCGGAACTGCGTCTACTACTCGAGCGGCAGTCAGGAGTTCTGCTGAACAGTCCGCAGGATGTGCTCGTCTCCAAGCTAGCTGACTACCTCGAAGCCCGGCGTTTTAGTTCGATCGCTGATCTCATGGGACGCTTGCAATCGTCCGATACCGAGTGCGAGCGCCTGCTCGAACAGTTGCTCGACGGAGAGACCGGCTTCTTCCGCCACCCGGCGGCGTTCGCGGCACTCGAGAAGGAAGTTCTTCCCGCCCTGCGCGCCCGCAAGGGCAACGAGAGCGGGCAGAGTCTGCGCATCTTGAGCGCGGGATGTTCTACGGGGGAAGAGGCGTACTCGATCGGACTCACCGTCTGCAATGACGTCAACGAATTCAGTAGCGCGTGGACCATTCACATCCTGGCCTGCGACATCCGCCAAAGCGCGCTGACCTTTGCCGAGCGCGGCCTCTATTCTCAGAGAGAACTCGCAGCCCTCCCGCCGGCCCTGTTGCACAACTATTTCGCCCGAGTCGATCAGCATTTCCTCGCGAAGCCGCGCCTGCGCAACCTCATCACCTTTACGCAGATGAATCTCGCCCGCCCGGCTTATCTGGGCCGTTTCGATTGCATCTTTTGCATGGACGTCCTCCCCCAATTTTCCACCGCGCAAAGAATCGCGCTCGCGCAGCGCCTGCACCTGTACCTCGAACCCGGGGGCTACCTCGTGCTAGGCGACGGCGAAAAACTTCCCACCGCTGATCTCCCCTTTCAATCCGAAACCCACAAAGGCTGCACCCTCTACCGAAAGCCACTAGCCTCCGCAGCAAGGGCGGGAAGGGTCTAGTCGCAA
>DASRDJ010000371.1:0-28113 GCA_035652655.1 Terriglobales bacterium | reverse complement strand
GCAGCTTCCATCTACTGCATGAACCCGCCAGGATCTTTCTTCGCGGTGCCACCGACCGTCAGCCGATCTACCTTGATCGTAGGAATACCCACACCCACCGGCACAGCCTGCCCGTCTTTGCCGCAGGTGCCCACGCCTTCGTCGAGTTGCAGATCGTGGCCGACCATCGAGACGCGCGTGAGCACGTCGGGGCCGTTACCGATCAGCGTGGCGCCCTTGATCGGAGCGGTGATCTTGCCATCCTCGATCATGTAGGCTTCCGACGCACCGAACACAAACTTTCCGTTCGTGATGTCGACCTGTCCGCCGCCGAAGTTCACGGCGTATACGCCGTATTTCACCGACCGAATGATGTCCTCGGGACTGTCCTGCCCCGCGAGCATGTAGGTGTTCGTCATGCGCGGCATGGGAATGTGTTCGTAGCTTTCGCGCCGGCCGTTGCCAGTGTCGGCGATGCCCATGAGTTTCGACGACAGCTTGTCACTCAAATAGCCCTTGAGAATGCCGTTCTCGATGAGCACGGTCTCCTGCGTGGGCTGGCCTTCGTCATCCACATTGAGGGAGCCACGACGCCACGGCATGGTGCCATTGTCGACGATCGTGCACTTATCGCTGGCTACGCGCTGTCCGAGCAGTCCTGCAAAGGCGGAGGTTTTCTTGCGATTGAAGTCGGCTTCGAGTCCGTGCCCAACTGCTTCGTGCAACAGCACGCCCGGCCATCCTGGTCCGAGCACGACTTCCATGTCTCCGGCGGGCGCTTCGCGCGCATCGAGCTGAAGAATTGCCTGGCGCGCAGCTTCTTTCGCAAAATGTTCCGGAGTCTTTTCTCCGAAGAAGAAATCGAGGGCCACGCGTCCGCCGCCGCCCGAACTTCCGCGGCCGGATAGCTGGTCGCTCTTGGCGATGCAAGAAGCGTTCAAACGCGCGAGCGGCTGGGAATCCTCAGCGATGGTGCCGTCGGAAGTTACCACCAGGATGTTGCGCAACTCGTCAGCGTAGCTGGCGCGAACTTCTTTGATGCGCGGATCATATGCGCGCGCCGCTGCGTCGATGCGCATCACCAGTTCGACCTTGGCCGTGATCTCGGCATCGATCGAAGGCAGCGTCACCGGATAAAGACTCCGCGCCTGCGTCTGCTGGAAGCCAACTACTGGCGTTTTCGCCGGCCCCGACGCGATCAGAGCCGCCGTGCGCGCGGCGTGCAGAATGCGCTCAGGCGAAAGATCGTCGGTATAGGCGTAGCCGGTGCGCTCGCCCGAAACGACGCGGACACCGCAGCCCGCTGAAATACCTTGCGAAGCCGACTTCACCATCGACTCATCCACCATCAGCGAGGTGGAGGAAAGATACTCAAAATAAAGGTCTGCGTAGTCGCCACCCGCCGATAGCGCCGCCGCCAGATAGCGTGGCAGGTCCTGCTGGGTGAGCTCATAGTGCTTAAAAAAGAAATTTTCCTGATTCACGATGATTAGATGCCTCGGACCCGGATGGCGACTCCGGTGGGGTTTCGGCCGGTTCTTTTATTATCCCATACCCGCCAAGTGCTTCCGCGCATGTTCAGAGGTCACAGACGCCCGCGCGCGCTGCTGGAAAAATGGCCGCATGACTGCCGAAAGCCTGGCTCGCGTGATGGAAGAATTCCTGGGTGGATCGCGCAACGCCTTGGTGGTCGAAGACGGCGCCCGGGTCTTCGACTTGAACGAATCGAAGTACTCGATCTCGGGCGAGTACAACAAATGTCTCCTTCACTTGTGGTCGTCTGAGCGGAATGTGGTACGGCGAATCCTGGACTGCGAGGTCCGTAATGGCAACCTCCGGCTCATGGTGCAGAAGTTGGGCCAGTCGCGTCCGTCGAAGCTGGAGATTTGCAAGGACCACGACCACCGCACTCCCACGGCTCGACGGGCGGCGCGGGCAACTTACCAGGTGCACTTGCGGCGAGCGATCGAAAGGCACTTCCCCGATTTCACGCTTACGAAACTAAGCAACACCATGGACCTGGAGCGCTCGTTCGGTCCTATCTATGCACGCGGCTTCATGCGGCAGGGGCGGACGGCATTTGCTGTGTTCGGAGTGAACGAGCAGGAGACGCAGAGTTCGATCGATGCGGCGCTGACGTTCGCAATTCTGTGGCTCGATGCCTGCCGGAATTCCGAAGACCATCGCGTATTGGTGGAAGGCGTGAAGCTCTTCGTTCCGGCCGGGACGTCGGCGCTGACATGCGAGCGCATGGCGCATCTGCATGCGGGGGCAGCCAAGTGGCAGCTCTACGAATTTGACGAACGGCACGACGAGCTAACGGTTATCGATTTTCAGGATCGCGGCAATATTGCAACCCGCCTGGTTCGTTGCCCGGACGAAAGTGCCGTGCTTGATCGGTTCGCCGAGTCGGTCCATCGCGTACTCAGCCTGTTGCCGGAAGCTGAAGTTGCCGTGCTATCAACCGCTGCGGTAGCGTTCCGCTGGCGCGGGCTTGAGTTCGCGCGGGCGCGACTGGCGCATGAACCTGGATCGTTTCGCACTGGACAGGAAATTGTGTTCGGCATCGGCGCCGAAGAACGTGTGCTCGAAGAGCGCTCGAGCTCGGACTTCACCGCATTGGTGCAGCGCCTTCGCACGACGCGCGGCCCGCACGGGGCACGGCATCAGCCGTTATGGCGACTGCCTCCGGAGCGCTGGCTCGAGTCGCTGGTACTGCATGACGTCCGGGCACTCGACGAGCGCCTCGAAGGCGACTGCCTCTATTCCCAGGTGCCGGCGTTCTCGGCTTCGGATCGCGCCATGCTCGACGTGCTCACCACCACTCACGATCGGCGCCTCGCCGTAGTCGAGTTGAAAGCCGACGAGGATATCCACTTACCGCTGCAAGGACTGGACTATTGGTCGCGAGTGCAATGGCATCATGCGCGCGGCGAGTTTCCGCAATTCGGATACTTTCCCGGCCGGGAGTTGTCGCCGGAGAACCCGCTGCTTCTGCTGGTTGCGCCGACGTTGCACATCCATCCTGCGACCGACACCATCCTGCACTATGTGGATACAGGGATCGATTGGACGCTGGTCGGAATTGATGAGCGCTGGAGAGATCGGGTGCGGGTGATCTTTCGCAAGCGTCCGATGAAAAATGTCCGCTCAGTTGCGCCTGCCGTCGGCGTGGCGTAAAAGTCATCCAGAGCTGCGCACAGGAGTGTGCGCGCCACACAACCTATTCCTTCCAAGCCCCCAGCAGTCGACGCAGCGTCACGATCTGAGCAACGTGGTAGGCGTTGTGGTCAGCGACTAGCAGGACTTCGCGCAGCACAGTCTGTCCGTCGCCCCAGGAAAGCGGTGCGTAGAGGTCCGTCTT
Organism: Terriglobales bacterium; assembly: GCA_035652655.1. Taxonomy (GTDB): domain Bacteria; phylum Acidobacteriota; class Terriglobia; order Terriglobales; family Acidobacteriaceae; genus Gp1-AA133. Next base: position 24,770 of record DASRDJ010000371.1, on the reverse strand, counting down.
CGGATTTGTGACCAGGGTCTCCAAAGCTTTCAGGTCCTTGCGGAAGGCTGCAATGCTTTTCATCCAGGCGGCCGGAGTAGGGGGAGCGTCCGTCTTCGGCCAGTAGCCGTCTGGCCACTTGGGGGATGCATGCTTCGCGCTGCGGCTGAACCCCAGGATGTCCCATTGCGCAATGCGCATGTGCTCGAGCAGCATCCAGGCAGTGTGCGGGAAGTTCGCGACTTTCTGGCCGCGTAGCTTCGCCGGGAAATCTTTGATCGCGTCCTCGAACATGGCATGGGCGCCGCCTTCCTTCAGCAGATAGAGCAGATGCTGGCGGAGCGCTTTGTCAGGATTGGACTTCATCAGGCCTCTCTTTCACAGAATGGCTAACCGGGTACCGCCCCGTGCGGAGCATGCGGAATCTCGGGAGCTTCTCCGCGATAGACGCGGGAAATGCCGCGAACGATTCGCCGCATGGGCAGAGAATTCTTTTCGTCGGCGAGGAAGATCTCTCCCGCCCGAGTGCCACGGTAGTACCAGCGCCTCAGGATGGCCAGATGCTCCATGGTTTCCAGTGCGCTGGCGGAGGGCGGATGTGCGATACCGTCGAGGGCGAGTTGCACCCTTGACTCCATCGCTTGCGACTTGGTGTGTTCGGGCGGCGAAATAGAGAACACGGCCGGACCCGCGATGCTGCCGCCGTCGATCCGGAACAGAGCCACGCAGTTTTCCTCCGACGAGCGCTGCACCATCACCCCGGCCAGGCGGTCGATGCGTTGCACAACTTCAGGCAACTGGGCGAGCACGGGCTGCAGTTTCTCGACGCGCACATGCAAGGCGGCGGCGTTTTCGAAGTCGAGAATGTTGGAAGCGTCGTCGCGCTGGTGCGACAACTCGCGCTCCAGCGACCGGCCGCTGCTGTCGAAATAGTCCTGCACGTGCTTCACTTCTGCGGCGTAGTCCTCGTCTGTGCATCCCTTGAAGCAGGGGGCGAGGCACATCTTCATTTCCGAATAAATGCAGCCCGGGAAGGCTGGGTCGGGATGCAGGTCGTCGACACAGCGGCGCATCTTGAAAAAGTCGAGCGAATCGTTGGCAAACTTTTCGGCGGCCGTGCGCGAAGGGAACGGGCCGTAGTACAGGGACTTGCCGTGCAGACGGCCGAGGCGCGTCGTGATCGAGGCCCGGGGATACTCGTTGTCTAAGTGCAGTTTGACCAACGGGGCGAAGCGCAGACGCAAGCGCGCCGCGTAGGTCTTCGGAAATGTGAGGCGGAGAACCTTGTAGAGCAGAAAGCCGGACTCAAAGTCAGAACCGGTCGGGGTGTATTCGATCCAGCGCACGCGATCCCGAAGGTTCAGCCGCTTGGTATGTTCCTCGGGAGGGGAAAGCAGGCGCTGGAGACGGCGGCGCAGGTTGGCCGTCTTGGCGACGTAGGGCTCGGAAGGTTCGTCGCCGCGCAGGAGGAAAACCGCTGCCGACGCCGGCACAGCTGCAAAGGCGTCCGCATCCTGCGCGGGCTGGAACTCGAGCTGATGGGTCAGCACGAAGTCATTCTAGCGAGGATATTGCCGCTCGATGGAGAGAGAAGGATTAACTCTCTAGTATCTGCGTTTGTGTATGGCTTGCGAAGCGATTTCGCGGAGTCGTTCAACCGAAATGCCGCTCCTCTGTTCCACTGCCAAAGGGTGGTCGGTCTCTTCTAACTCTAAGAACGGTCGATCCTTAACGGTTCGGCTACGCATGTTGGTTTTAGGTTCAGTGTCGACGGATACCCCTCGATCGAATTGCTGAGCCAACTGAAGTATGCAGGTTCGTCCAGAAGCTTCGGATCGTTCCAAAGATTGACCAAGCGGTCAAAGTTCTGCTTGCTGAGGGAACCCCACACCCCCCTCGAAAAGGCTCGTCTCTGCCGAGTGTCGGAATCTCGATCAGGCTACGTACAAAAAAGTGCTCCTGTCGCACCACACAAAAATCGTCGTTAATAAAGCAATTTAAATGCGTCTCCATGTCCTTCGACCAGAAATCGGGAGCGGCATATGCGTAGTCCAGGGGTAAGCCTTTATGCCATTTGCCACAAGTTCCGCATACGAAACCAACTAAGTCAGGCACAGGAAGCATTCTCGACCCCGATGAAGAAACAGACAAGATGTCTGGCCGGAGTTCGATGGCAGTGCATCACCAGCTCTTTCCGGGCATTATCTCGGAACCATCGATAATAAATACCGAGAGGGAGGGGCAAACCGTTTTGGAATCGCACTGCGGCGGTTCGACGACGGACTCGCCGTTTCCCGTTCCCTCATCGTCTCCGCGACGTTCAAGGCTACAATGTCCCCAGCATGATCGCTCACCTGCGCGGAAAGTTGCTGATCAAGCATCCGAATCAAGCTATCGTGGAGACTGCGGGCGTCGGCTACGACGTTACGATCAGCGTGCCTACGTTCTCTGATTTGCCGGCAGTCGGTGCCGAGGTTGGCCTGCACATTCACACGCACGTGCGCGAGGACCAGATCGCCTTGTACGGCTTTCTGCGACTAGCTGACAAACACCTGTTCGAAAAACTTCTGACCGTCAGCGGCATTGGACCCAAGCTTGCCATCACAATTCTCAGCGGCATGCCTGCTGACGAAATGGTGGGCTCGATTCGTGGGAACGATGTAGCTCGCCTGACGCGCATTCCCGGCATCGGCCGCAAGACGGCCGAACGCATGGTGCTGGAGTTGCGAGACAAACTGCCACCACCTTCCACTGGACAAGAGATTGCCGTGCCGACGATGAGCCCCGTCGAGGAAGATGTGCTCTCGGCCCTGATGAACCTGGGATACCAGCGGGCAGCGTCGGAAAAAACTCTAGCTGCGGCGGTGAAGAGCGGAAAAGCGACGTCCTTCGATCAGCTCTTCCGCGAGGCGCTAGGGACGCTCTCGAAGTGAGTCTTTAATGGCCGACGAAGCGCAAGTATAAGTCGCGGTCCGACTTACAGGTTTCGGCCATCTCCTTGACCTTCTGCCATGCTTCGCGCTGCGACTCGTCCTTGGCGCGATCTCTTACGCGTTCCCACTCTCCCAAAAAGGTCTCTGCCTGCAGGTGGTTAAACACCGTCTTGCCAAAGGGATCGATACAACTCAGGATAGGAAATTCCGTGTTCTCATGGTCGGGGATTACGCCGTGGAGAATCACCCACTCGCTACGCTCGCCCAAATCGTCTTCCAGTTTCACGACCAGCGACATGACTCGGAACTCCGGCCAAGGAAAGAGTGGAGCGAATGTACCAAGCCGACCCGCAGATTGCAAAGGCACGAACGAGCCATATCTGGTTACGTCTTCATAGTCTTGCGTACTGGCTTGGGGGACCCCCTGAACACCATCAAGACGCAATCCTCCAACTGACCTCGCGTTAGAACAATCTGTTCTATTTTCCGATGGATTCTCCGAAGATTTTCGGTTGACCACTGTGCGCCTTCGCATTACTTTGCAGACGCGTACCAAGGTAGAAGGAGAGTGCTGCCTTGCGGAAATCGGCAGTGGATGTCATCAGCACCGCGTTCGCACACGCGGCCGATCAACTCGCGGAACCGTTCCGGTTCGGCCAATGGGTGAGGCTCGCCCTACTGGCTCTGGCCACGGGCGAATTGAGTTCGGGCGGCGGCTGCAGTAACGTGCTCCGCGGGATTCCGACGCAGTTCCCGAAACCTTCCCATAATTTCATGGATCCCAAGGACGTGCTGCAAGGCATCGACCCTGCCCTGATCGCTACGTTGTTTCTCGTTGTTGTGGGCGGCGGACTGGTGCTGATGCTGGTGTGGATTTACGTCGCCAGCGTCAGCCGCTTCATCCTGTTCGAAGCCGTGCTGAAAAAGAATTGCGATTCCTTGAGCGAGGGGTGGGAACGTTGGCAGGGACCGGGCCTGCGATATTTCGGCTGGCAACTAATCCTTTCGGTAATTTCTCTGGCAGTCGCGGCGGTTTTGTTTATTCCAATCCTGTTGCCGATCCTGGCCATGATGAAGAACCATCAGCAACCCGGGCTGGAGATTTTTCTCGCTCTTCTTCCAGTGGCGCTCTTGTTCGGCGTTTTCAGCCTGATCATTCTGCTGATCAACCTCTTCTCCAAGGATTTCGTCGTGCCGTTGATGGCGCTGGATGGCGTCGGCGTGTTTGAAGGGTGGAAACGGCTGTGGGCCATGATCAAGTCGGAACCGCTCGGCTATGCCGGCTACGTGGGCATGAAGATCGTACTCGCGATTGGAGCCTCAGTAGTGTTCGGGATTCTTTCGGGGATTGCGGCTGCCGTGGTGATTGTGCCGTCGGCCCTGGTGGTGGTGGCGGTGGTGATCCTGAGCAGGAGCGGCACTTTCGGTTGGAATGCCGCCACGATCACGGCCGCTGTAATTGCATTCGTGATCGTATTGGCCATCGTGATGGTAGTGGTCGCGATGGTCTGCGTGCCGGTCGCGGTGTTTTTCCCCGCGTACGCTATGTATTTCTTCGCCGAGAGATTTCCCACGCTGCACGCGCGATTGTATCCGCCCCCAACCCTGCCACCCGCACGTCCGGCATGGCAGCCTGCACCCGCTGGGTAGTGCTCGGGACCTTTCTCTAGTTTTCTGGAAGCCGCTCTCGGCGGCCGAGCCTAGTTGCCTTCGCGATGCGATTGCGGGATCTTCAGCTTGGCTTTCTTGTCGTGCGTCCACGAGAAGCGCCGTCCGACGATGCACTTGACGATGAGGTGATCGGTCGCTGGAGTCAGGCCCCAGCCCACCCCAAAATTAAACTCCCACTTGGGCGAGACATTTAAATCGATCGTCGGAAAGATCTGATGTTCCTGCTGACCAATGGGATCGAACTCCGTAGCAGGGCCGGTATTGCCGTAGTACTCGATACCGGCCGCGATCTTGGTGGTCACGTCGTAGCTGATCTTCACATTGGGATTGAATTCCCAGCCGCGTGTCACGTTCGGCCCATGCAGGGCGCGGCCGAATACCGGATTGAACGCGAAGTACCAGGGACCGTATGTCTTGTCGATGATGGGGCGCAATTCGTAGGTCCAGGTGTCCCCTGAAAATTTCGCCTGACTGTAGCCTAGCTCTTGCGACAGGCTCAGGCCGACCGGCCAATGCCACTTTTGCGGAATGGCGATGCGTGGCCTGATGTGATCCCCTACCCACTGCCAGCCGCCATCGGGCTGAATGCTGCTGAACACGTAGAAGCCAGTCTCGAACCAGTCGGTAAATCCTTGCGTGATCTCAAGCGTCTCGTGCATGGCGTGGTGAGTGGGCTGGACACCGTCAACCACCTGCTTACTCCCGTTCACTGTGAAGTTGGAATGGATTTCGACCATGGTCGTGCGCGGAGGGACTAACTCCGACGGGTAGACCTGGATCTCGTAGTTGTCCTGCGCGAGCGCGAAGGCGGTGGTGAGCAGAAAAGAGATCGCTAAGGCGGCGAGGTGGCGGGTCTGCATGGTTAGGATCGCCGCGCGCGACGCCTCTTGCGTTACAGGCAGCTGCTCGGAATTCTAAAAGAATTCGTCCGAGCCTGAATGGAAACTCTGTTGCCGGAGGCAGAACTCCCCTGAATAGGGGAACTCTGGATCGCTACTGGGTGTCCAATCCCTAAGACACGCCGCGTGCCCCGAAGGAGAAAACAATGGCAATGTCGATGGGAGGCGGTGGTGTGTCTGCGCCACAAATGAACGTCACTCCGCTGATTGATGTACTGCTGGTGCTGATCATCATTTTCATGGTGATTGTCGTGTCGGAGCGGAAAGAAGGATTCAAGGCGGAGATTCCACAGCCGCCGGCGAATCCGAACTCGGCGCCCGAGCCGGTGAGAACAGTCGTGATTCAACTCGCGGGCGCAAAGAGAGGCGAAGTACCCTCGCTGCAGATCAACCAGCAGGATGTGGGTTGGCCCGACCTGAAGGAGCGGCTCAGCGACATTTTCAAAAAGAGAGCAGAAAGAGTTGCGTTTATCCAAGGCGACGACGAAGTGAACTTTGAGTATGTGGCTTACGTGATCGACACCGCGCGGGACGCCGGCGTGCAACGAGTAGGACTGTTGCCGAAGGAGATGGCATCAGCCCATTGAATGTAAGGGAAAAGAAACGGGGAATTTGCGCCTCCGCCCTCCCGCACAGTAAAACTACCGGACATCCATAAATCGGAGTTCGGGAGTTCGAATTTGAAAGACTTCGCACAACGTGTACAAACAAGTTTCCAGCGCCAGGCCTTCATGGCGACGCTAGGAGCGAGCATCACCACGCCCAAGCCGGGCGAGGTTGAGATCAGCTTCCCGTTTCATGGCTCGCTCACGCAGCAGAATGACTTTGTGCATGCTGGGGCGATCACGAGCATTCTGGATTCGGCTTGCGGCTATGCTGCGTTAAGTGTGGCGGCCGAAGGACACGATGTGTTGAGCGTGGAGTTCAAGGTGAACCTGCTATCCCCGGCAGTCGGCGAGTCATTTTGCGCGCGGGCGCACGTGAAGCGTGCCGGGAAGACGCTGATCGTGTGCTCAGCCGACGCGTTCGCGAAGAGGAACGGGGAGGAGAAACTTGTCGCGACCATGCTTGCGACCATCATGGCGCTCAAGCCAAACCGATAAGCGCGCAAATGCAACTCAAACTAGTTTGTCGAAGCCGTGATGTAGTTAGTACAGGTAACGATTTCGAGGTGATTTGGCAGATCGGCCATCACCTTGGTTTCTCGTAATTCGGCGTCTGATTTCACGTGACGGCACTCGTCAAACTTGAAGTCGACCACCACATCTAACGTCGCAGGCTCCCCAACAGGCTCAAACTTCCACTGGCTGAGAGCTTTTTCCACGTACTGATGAAACACCGGGTGGGCCATCGTGATCGTCGTCGATGCGACGCTAGCGTCGCCATTGATGTGAATATTTGCTGTCACTTTGCCTTGCATTCGCCCGGTTCGTGCCAGCGCCGGATACGCGGGTGCAACAAATCGCACCCAATGAAATCTAGAAATTGTTTCCTGGCTGTTGCCCTGTGCCGACAAGGCACAGAGCAGAACCCAATAAGTCACGCGAGACAAAGAAGCCATTTCAATCCCTCGCTCGGTTTTTGATCCAGATTGGCGTTCCCACAAACCCGAACGCTTCGCGGATCTGGTTTTCCAGGAAGCGCTGGTAGGAGAAGTGCAACTTCACCGCGCGATCGGTGAACAAGATAAACGTCGGCGGCGCCACGTTGGATTGGGTCAGATAAAGAATCTTCACCCGCTGGCGCATGGGAACCGAGGCACGCTCGAAATCGACGTGCTTGAGGAAGCGATTCATTTCGCCAGTAGCGATGCGCTTGCGCCGTTCGCGCGCGACTTCTTCGAGCAGCGGGAAAATTTTGTCGACATTTTTTCCGGTGCTGGCTGAGATGAATAACACCGGCGCGTAGCTAAGAAATTTCAGCGCGTTCCGCAAGCGTTCGAGGTAGAGATTCTGATCATTCGGGCGGCGTGAGTCCTGGATGCGGGAGGCGCGCGCCTGGCTGATGGCACGCTTTTGGCCGGTCGTGACCAGATCCCATTTGTTGACAAGGATGATCATCGAACGTCCGCTCTCGTGCGCGTAGCCGGCGATGGTGGCGTCGAGGGCGCTTACCCCTTCGGTCGCATCGATCACGAGCAGCGCAATGTCAGCTTCTTCCAGATGCTTGCGCGACATCACGACAGAAAGCTTTTCCGCCATCAGGTGCGTCTTCCCTTTGCGGCGGATGCCGGCCGTATCGACAAAGCGAAAGCGCTGCCCGTCGCGTTCGACGATTTCGTCGACCGCGTCGCGCGTGGTGCCCGGGATCGGGGAAACGATCGCGCGCGAAGTGCCTGTGAGCTGATTCAGCAGCGTCGACTTGCCGACGTTCGGATGGCCGATGATGGCGACTTTTACTTCGGCGGATGGCTGGTGGTCGGTGGCGGGTAGCGAAATGTCAGTCGGCAGTCGCTGGTCGTCAGTCGGCTGCAGAGCAATGGTTCCGTCATCCGCATCGGCTTCCGCCCTACCATTTCGCTGTTCTTGCGTGCCCTCCGTGCCCTCTGCGGTTAACCGCTGTTGCTCTTCCTGGGGCAGAATTTTCAGGAACGCATCGAGCAGGTCATCGATGCCGCGGCCGTGTTCCGCTGAGATGGAGAACAACTCGTTGAGACCAAGGCGATGAAATTCGCCTTCCAGCGCGATTTGCTTGTCGCTGTCTACCTTGTTGACCGCGAGAAAGAGCGGCTTCCCGGTCTTGCGGAGCAGGCGCGCCAGTTCGAGATCGGGTGCGGCAATTTCGGTGCGGCCGTCGACTACCATCACGATGGCGGCGGCTTCATCAAGCGCGACCCTGGCCTGTCGAAAAATTTCTGACGGAATGAAGTCCTTGTCTTCCGGGATGATGCCACCGGTGTCGACAACCCGGAAGGCGCGGCCGCGCCACTCTGTCTCGCCGTAGAGCCGGTCGCGCGTAATGCCGGGCTCGTCACCCACGATTGCGCGGCGCGAGCCGACCAGCCGATTGAAGAGCGTGGACTTGCCTACGTTGGGGCGACCGACGATCGCGAGAAGCGCAGGCTGCGCTTTTCCACCCGCAAGGATTCCCGTGGCTTCCTTGGCCAGGCTTGCTTCAAACGATCTTGATTTCACAGGCGTCAAAATTGAGTTTCTTTCGGAGTCCTATAATAGCTGTATAAGCGTGTGCAGGCACAGGCGCGTCGTGCTTGCATTTGCGCAAGCAACCGTATCAATCTGCGCGAGTATCGATTGCCTTCCCCCTCCCAGCCCGCGTCTTCCCGCACCAACAACGTTTCGCTACACAACTTCTTCGCGCCCGGAGGAGTGCTTTCGAAGACCCATCCGGCGTACGAATTTCGTCGCGGACAGCTGCAAATGGCGCAAGCCGTGGAGGAGGCGATCGCGGAGAAGCGGCACCTGATCGTTGAAGCCGGCACCGGCACGGGGAAGACGCTGGCCTACCTGATGCCAGTCATCCGCTCGGGCAAGCGCGTCATCATTTCCACCGGCACCAAGAACCTGCAGGAGCAGCTTTTCTACAAGGATATTCCGTTCCTCGAGCAGGCGCTTTTCCCGAACGGCGAAGGCAAGTTGAACGTCTGCTACATGAAGGGTCGCAACAACTATCTCTGCAAGAAGAAACTCTATGACCTGACGGATCAACCAGTGCTCTCGGGTTTGGAGGAGATCGAGCACTATCGCGCCATCGCGGCTTGGGAAAAGACGACTCAGACTGGAGACCGGGCCGAGCTGGCGTCTCTGCCCGAGGCCAGCGCGCTGTGGCACAAGCTCGATGCGCGTTCTGAGACGTGCCTGGGACAGAAGTGCAGCGCGTTTGAAACCTGCTTCATCACAGAAATGCACCGGCGGGCGGCGGAGAGCGACATCATCATCGTCAACCATCACCTGTTCTTTGCAGACCTGTCGATCAAGCGGGCCTCAGAGTATGCGCCCGACGCCGGGATTCTGCCCGACGCGGGCGCAGTGATCTTCGACGAAGCGCACGAATTGGAGGACGTGGCCGGCAGCTACTTCGGCGTGGCCGTCAGCAACCTGCGGGTGGAAGATCTGGTGCGCGATGTCGAAATTTCTCTCACCCGCAACAAAATGCTGTCGTCGCCAATAATCGGTGCGCTGAAAAGCGTGCGCGATCGCTCGCAGCTTTTCTTTTCGGTGCTTCCCGCGGGTGACGGGCGCTTCGCCTTCGACAACCGGCGCGAGTTTCTGGAAGAAAACGGCGATGAGTTCCTCGCGCTACAGCAATCGCTCGAGCGATTGGGTGCGGAGTTGCAGAATCTGCCTAGCAAGGCGGAAGAGATCTTCACTTTTTCACGGCGGGCACGGGAACTGCAGGTGCAGCTGGGATTCTTGATGGAGTCCGAGGACCTCAACTCTGTCTTCTGGATTGAACGGCGTGGACGAGGCTTCTCGCCACAGAGGCACAGAGACACAGAGACTTCCAAAGAAGTATCAGAGACTTCGCGTGCGGGCCCGGGAGCCCGCCGGCAGAACGTCTACCTGCAGGCCACGCCCATTGATGTAGCGCCCATCTTGAAAGCGACTCTGTTTGATGAACTCGAGACCGCCGTGCTCACGTCTGCGACGCTGGCCGTAAGCGGTGGGTTCGACTACATGAAACGCAGGCTGGGTCTGGAGCATGTGCGCGAGGTTGTGCTGGCTTCGCACTACGACTACGCACGACAGGCTTTGTTCTACGTACCGCCCGACCTGCCCGATCCGCGTACGCCGCAATTTGCGGCCAAGGCGGCTGACCGGATTCGCCACCTGCTGGAACTAACTCGCGGCAGGGCTTTCGTGTTATTCACCAGCTACGCGCAGATGAACGAGATTTATCAGCGACTGCTGGGTGAACTTGAATTCCCGATGCTGCTGCAAGGCGACGCGCCCAAAAGCACGCTTCTTGAAGAGTTCCGCCTCACACCGCATGCGGTGCTGTTCGGGACGTCATCGTTCTGGCAGGGCGTCGACGTACAGGGCGAGCAACTGAGCAGCGTGATCATCGACCGGTTGCCGTTCGCGGTTCCGAGCGATCCGGTAGTAGCCGCCCGCGTGAAGGCCATCGACGCCGAAGGCGGAAATGCTTTCTTCGACTATCAGGTGCCGGCCGCAGTCATCACGCTGAAGCAAGGGTTTGGGCGGCTCATCCGGTCGCTCCATGATCGCGGGCTGCTCACCCTGCTCGATAACCGGATTCTCAAAAAGCAATACGGGCGGATGTTCGTGGAAAGCCTGCCCAACTACCGCAGGACCACCGACATTCGTGATGTCGAGCGGTTCTTCGGAGCTGAGTAAGTCGGCAAGCTCGATAACATCCTTCACAAACAGGCGTTTCCGAGGCATAATCCCCGGCATGCGCCACGCCACCTGCTCGCAATGCGCAGTAAGTGGACCCTTACAGACTTACTTCGCATATAACAATCAGATCTATTGCCGGGATTGTGCTGACCTGCTGAAATTTGACACTGTGCCTGGCGCAAAGCCTGTGGATCTGATTGATCCCACTATCTGCACGCGCTGCGGGGCTGACAACGGTGATAGTGAATATCCACGCCTTGGCGTGCTGCCCTTCTGTCATAACTGTCACGCTTACGTCGAGGCCAATCCTTACCCTGTCTGGCTCAAGGCCGGACTCGCAGCCCTTCTCGTCCTGCTAGTGATTGCCCTCGCGCACGGCCGTCGCTACTTTAGCGCGGGACGCCAGATGTACATCGGGGAAAAGCTCGTCGAGGAGGGTAAGTATGCGGAAGCAGTCCCGCTCCTGAAGCAAACCGTGCAAATCGCGCCAGGGTCCGACAAAGCTGTACTGTTGCTCGCGAAAGCGGCCTTGCTGAGCGGCGATCCAATCACGGCTTCTAGCGCCGTCGAAGGACACAACCACGGACAGGGATTCGAGCAGGATACAGACTTACAGGAAGTAAACAGCCTTTTCTCGCGGGTCGGATCGGCCCTCGAAAAAGTCAAGAAAGCGACCGATCTGAACACGCAATCGGGGAAGGCGGCCGAGGCGGCGACGCTCATGCGCCAGGCCGCCGATGAGTATCCCGAAATGCCGATCCTTAGAAAATCCCTCCCGGGATACGAGGCCGGAGTGGCTTTTGAAAAGAAAGATTACGATCGGTTTCTGGAACTCGAGCAAGAGGAGTTTCGATTGTTACCGGAATCAGGCATGGCGGCCGGAGGGGTGGCCAGTGCCTTAGCGTGCAAGTATGCAGTGACGGGTGATGCTGTGTGGAAGAAACAATCGGAAGATATGCTGGAGAAGTCTCGCCTGCTCTCCCATTCTCCCGAAGACCAGAAAGACTTCGAGGAATTCGCCGAACGTACCCGCTACCGACTCGAGACACGGCGGATCATTGACAAGCCCGAATACGACCGCAAATTTCGCTCCGCCACCAGTCAAGGGCAGCACTAGGAAGCATCATGTTCTTTATTCCAGGATTCGTCATCGCTATCGCCACCTTTCCCGGCGTCATTGTGCACGAGACAGCGCACTTGTTCTTCTGCCGCATCTTCAAGCTGGCTGTCTATGACGTCTGTTTTTTCCGCTTCGGGAACCCTGCCGGGTACGTGATTCACGAACGCACGAATAACTTCAGGGCGCTCTTCTTCGTGTCGATGGGACCATTCCTCGTGAACACGGTGCTTTGCATTCTGTTTTGTACCGCGGCGTTCTTACCCGTATGGGTGTTGAAGGTCGACGACTATCTCGCCTACTTCTTCTACTGGCTCGGCCTGTCGATTGGCATGCATGCTTTCCCGTCGACCGGCGATCTGAGCAACCTCTGGCAGGTGGCGCCGGCGCTAGCCAAGATCGGAAACGTCTGGGCGGTCTTGAGCGTGCCCTTGATCGGCCTCCTATACGTGTTGAATTTCGGCCGCATCGTATGGGCCGACCTGGGATACGGCATTGCGGTGGGAATCCTCGGCCCGCTGGCGATCTTCCGCGCCCTGGCGCGAGCCTAAGAACAGCCAAATCTCATCCTCTCGCGTAAAATGAAGGGTTGGCTTGCGGCGCGCGAGCCGTCCGTAGGAACGCGCCCGAAGCGGGGGTTGCATGTACGAAGTGACGGTCGAGGATACATTTGCCGCGGGGCATTACCTGCGCAATTACAAAGGCAAGTGCGAGAATCCGCACGGACACAATTACAAAGTCCGGGTCACGCTGGCGGGGAAGGAACTCGACAAGGCCGGGTTGCTGCTCGATTTCAAGGACCTGCGCGAAGTGATGAAGCACGTCATCGAGCGGCTCGATCATCAGATGATCAACGACGTCGCGCCGTTCACGGAGTTGAATCCGTCGGCTGAGAATTTGGCCAAGTACTTTTACGACGAGACAAATGGGCGATTGAAGAGCGTGACTAGCGGCAGGGTTTTCGTCCGAGACGTGACGATTTTTGAGACGGACACGACCACCGCCAAGTACAGCGAATAGATGGAAATCTGACAGGCGAGGGCACGTCGCTCCATCGCTAGCGGCCGGAGGCTCGCGACTTCGACACGCAACTGACTCCGGCAATTGTCTTCATGCAGATCACGGAGATCTACAAGTCGCTGCAGGGTGAATCGACGCATGCGGGCTTACCGTGCGTGTTTGTGCGGCTGACCGGATGCAATCTGCGCTGCTCCTGGTGTGACAGTGAGTACACGTTCACCGGCGGTGTAAGAATGACCTCCGAGCAGGTGATGAGCGAGGTAGCGCGGCTCAGCCCCAACGGCGGCTTAGTAGAGATTACCGGTGGCGAGCCCATGTTGCAGGAGCGCGAACTGGTTCCCTTCATGCAGCAGTTGCTGGATCGTGGCTACACGGTTCTGATTGAGACCAGCGGCGAGCGTCCGTTGGCTGACGTGCCCCAGCAAGTCATCAAGATCGTGGACGTGAAATGTCCTCACTCGGGCGAAGGCGACACCTTCGACCCCTCGAACCTCGCGGCGCTCGAACCGCACGACGAAGTAAAGTTCGTCATCAGCAGTCGCGCCGATTACGAGTTTGCGCGCGACTTCACGTCACAACACAATCTGGCGCAGCGAGTGAACGCCGTCCTGTTTTCGCCGGCATTTCGCAAGGACGCGACCGGCGCCCGCGACTCGTCGCATTGCCTGCTCGACCCCCAGCAACTCGCCGAGTGGATGCTGGCCGACGACGTTCCGGCCCGGTTGGGATTGCAGATTCACAAGTTCATCTGGGATCCCGCGGTAAAAGGCGTTTAAGGCTGAAAAGTTCGAGAATCAATGGACTTGTGACAGCCGCCTGCCCCATTTTATGGCCGACGGGACATGCGGATTTTCGCATCTAAACGAACGATGGCGGACGAGAAAGAACGCGCAATTGTGCTGCTGAGTGGCGGGATGGATTCCTGCGTTTGTGCGGCTCTAGCCGCGCGCGATTTCGACGCGGCCGCCGTGCACGTCAGCTACGGGCAACGTACCGAAGGGAGGGAACGCAAAGCCTTCTTCGGAATTTGTGATCGCCTTGAGATTCGCGACCGCCTTGTGGTGCGCAATGAAGCCCTGCGGGCGATCGGCGGATCGGCGCTGACGGATGCAAACATCGCGGTTCCGGAGTCACATGCGCTGGGTCGCGAAATCCCCGTCACCTACGTGCCCTTTCGCAACGCGCATTTTCTCTCGGTAGCGGTCAGTTGGGCCGAGGTTCTGGGAGCCGGAAAGATCTATATCGGCGCGGTTGAGCAGGATAGTTCGGGTTATCCCGATTGTCGCCCGGCCTACTATGACGCGTTTAACGAGGTCATTCGCCGGGGCACGAAGGAAGGAAATGTCGAGATTGTTACGCCCCTCATTGGCATGCGCAAACATGAGATTGTGAGGCTCGGCCTTGAACTGGGCGCGCCCCTGGATTTAACGTGGTCGTGCTATAGCCGGGAAGATCGGGCCTGCGGCGTCTGCGACAGCTGCGTTTTGCGGCTGCGCGCGTTCCAGGAAGCGGGGACGGCGGATCCGATTCCGTACGCGCCGGTAGCGGTCTGATTGCTGCGATGATGAGATGGCAGAAGTTTCAGATTTGAGATTGCAGATTGGAAGAACTTCGTCGTTGGCATACGTTCGGCAAAATCTGCAATTTGAAATCTGCAATCGTAAATAGGTTCTTGGAGGCTTCGATGAAACAACGTTTTGCTTGGACATTGCTGATTGCCCTGGTCGTGGCCCTTTGGACGCCCATGGTCCTGGCGCAGAGTACGGGCTCAGTGAAAGGCGTTGCCCGCGATCCGGAAGGCAAGCCGATCACGGCCGGAACGGTCGAGTGGATGAGCATGGAAACCGGCCGCAAATACACCCTGAAGCTCAACAAGAAGGGCGAGTACTTCTCCCTGGGAATCACCCCGGGCAAGTACAAAGTCACGCTCTTTGACGCCGATGGGAAACAGGTGTTCTACATGACCGGCATCAATGTCGGCCTCGATGAACTCACCCAGGACATTGACCTGAAGAAGGAGGCTGCAGCCGCAGCTCAAGGCCAGGGACTGACTCCCGAGCAGTTGAAGGCTCAGCAGGAGGCGCAGGCCAAAGCTCAAAAAGAGAACATGACCGTCAAGACGCTGAATGAGAAGCTCCTGGCGGCCAAGACGGCGAGCGATGCGGGCGACTTTGATTCCGCTATCGCCACCTTGTCGGAAGCGACGCAGGTCGATGCAAATCGCGATCTGCTGTGGTTCAAGCTGGGCGACGCGTATCGTATGTCAGCGCCCAAGCAGACTGATCCCGCAGAAAAGCAGAAGCGTTTCGCCCAGGCGGCCGATGCGTACCAGAAAGCGATCGACCTGAAGACGGCAAATCCCGATCCTAAGGACGCGGAAGCCAACCAGAAACTGGCTGCCTACTACAACAACCTGGCTGAAGCTGACGCCAAGTCCAACAAGATCGACGATGCCGTCACCAACTACAACAAGGCGGCACAACTCGATCCGGCGCGAGCCGGGCAATACAACTTCAACATTGGCGCCGTATTGACCAATGCCGGCAAGGTGGATGACGCAATCGTGGCGTTCGATAAGGTCATCGCGGTCGACCCGACCAAGGCTGACGCCTATTACTGGAAGGGCGTGAACATGATCGGCAAGGCGACCCTGAAGGGCGACAAGATGGTTGCTCCCGACGGCACTGCCGAAGCGTTCAACAAGTATCTGGAACTGGCGCCCACCGGAAACTATGCGCAGCCCGCGAAAGACATGCTGGCCAGCATTGGCGCGTCGGTCGAGACTGGCTTCAACAAGAAGAAGGCGACCGCTACGAAGAAATAAGGTTAACTAAATTGCTAACAAGGCGGCCTTCGCGGGTCGCCTTTTTCCTTTCGCCCGGAGCGCGCACGAAAGGGTAACCGCGTTGTCGGTTACTAAGGGGCACCTACCTTCCGTCCTTCGCCGAACCCGCCTGAAGCGCTACAGTAAAGACAAGTTCGCCCCCCCGGATTTGGTGGTTCTCCCCACCTGTGGCAAGGAATCCCTGACGTGCGAGGCATGCAATGGCGGCAACGGGCGTAGCCCCGATCTCGGTTTCCCTTGAGGGAGTGCACGAATCTGGCGCGGTGCCAACCACGGCGCTGCTGGCGGCCATGTTACGCGCCTCAGAAAAGGTCAGTGACCTGATCTTTTCGCCCGGACGTCCACCGCAGGTGGAAGTCTACGGTCAGCTCGTCCCAGTGCAGATGGAAGGGCTCTCGGCATTGTCTGCGGACGACACGCGCCGCATTGCTGCCGATCTCATCGGGAACAACAAGCAAGCTATCAACACGCTGCGTGAGCAGGGGTCGTGCGATATCTCCTACGGGCTGCCTGGCTTGGCGCGCTTTCGGGTCAACGCCTTCATTCAGCGGGGAAGCTGCGCCGTCGTGATGCGTGTGATCCCCACGGCAATTCCAGAATTTGATGCGCTCCACTTGCCCTCGCACCTGGGTGATGTATCCAACTTGCGCAACGGCATTGTGCTGGTAACCGGCCCGACATCCTCAGGCAAGAGTTCGACGGTGGCGGCATTGCTTGATCGAATCAACCGCGAGCGCGAATACCACATCATCACCATCGAAGATCCCATCGAGTTCCTGCACAACCACAAGCGCTCGACCATGCACCAGCGCGAACTGCACAGCGATACTCCGAATTTTGCGTTGGCCCTGCGAGCCGCACTCCGGCAGGCGCCCAAGGTGATTTTCGTTGGCGAAATGCGCGATCGGGAAACCATCGAGATGGTTTTGGAAGCTGCGGACATGGGTCTGATCGTATTCTCGACCTTGAACACCATTGATGCCTCGAAGACTATCGAGCGAATCGCCGGGGCGTTCGCGCCCGAAGAGCAGAAGTCGGTTCGCGAGCGTTTCGCGAAGTCGTTCCGGTTCATCGTGTCGCAGCGCCTGATCCCGCGCGGCGACGGTTCCGGTAGGCTCCCGGTGTTCGAAATCGTGAAGAGCAACAGCCGCACTCGCGAATGCGTGGAAAAGGGCGAGCACGAAGGCAAGACGCTGCTCGATGCGATCAAAAGCGGCGAAGCCGACGGCATGCAGTATTTCGACAGCGAAATCGCCAAGCTGGTGCGCAACGGCCTTGTGGACCTTGAAACCGGCGCATCCTTCGCCAGCAATGCCGCGGTCCTCGGGCAAGAACTGGCGAAATAGTCACTGCGGTCGCTAGTCGTCAGCAAAAAGCTGATGGCTCATAGCTGATTGCTGATAGCTTCACGGCGTGGCTATCAGCTGCCGACCACCAGCCATCAGCCAGCGACTGCTATCATCAGCGGCATGGCCGCGGCTCCACAACCCCCTACAATTCTGAGTTTTGAAGACGCCCGCCACGTGGTAGAGGGGCATGCGCGCGACGTGCGTCCGGGTGGAACTGAGAGCGTTAGTCTTCTGGCCAGCAGGGGAAGGGTGCTGGCTCAGGAAGTGGCAGCCGACCGTGATTTCCCGCCTTTTCGCCGCGCCATGCGCGATGGCTATGCGGTGCGGGCGGCAGACCTTGCACATCTGCCAGCGACGCTAAAAGTTGTCGGTGAAATCAAGGCAGGCGCGTCCGTCGAAGATCTGCCTCTGGAAATTGCTCCCGGACAAGCGGCGGGAATCATGACAGGCGCACCCGCTCCCAACGGCGCCGATGCTGTGGTGATGATCGAGTACACGATGCTGCAGGGCGACCGCGTGGCGATCACCAAAGGCGTCGCCAGCGGCGACAACATCGTTCCTGTCGGCTCGGAAGCCCACAAAGGCCAGATGCTGATGCAGCCTGGCACACATATGGACTACGCGGGAATCGGCTTGGCCGCGTCCGTCGGGTTGGAGTCGCTCATGGTTTACCGGCGGCCGAAGGTGGCGATTCTTTCGACTGGCGATGAGATCGTCGAGCTCGGTGCGCAGCCGGGCCCGCACCAGATTCGTAACTCCAACAGCTACTCGCTCGCCGCCCAGGTTGCGGCAGCCGGCGGTGAGCCGAATATTCTGAGCATCGCCCGCGACGAACGATCGCATCTGCGCGCGCTGATCGAACAAGGCCTGCAATCAGACTTGTTGCTGCTTTCCGGCGGCGTTTCGATGGGCAAATACGACCTGGTGGAGCAGGTGCTCGCCGAGCTCGCCGCCGAGTTTTTCTTCACGGGAGCCCAGATCCAACCGGGTCGCCCTGTGGTTTTCGGCCGCGCACGAGACCGCTACTTCTTCGGGCTGCCCGGCAATCCGATATCGACCATGGTGACCTTTGAGCTGTTCGCGAAGGCCATGCTCGACGCTTTGGCAGGGACGGCGCCACGGCCACTGCAATTCCTCCACGCACGCGTGAAGACCGAACTCACAGTTAAAACCGGCCTGAGGCGCTTTCTCCCCGGATTCTTGTCGGGAGAATTCGAAAACGTCGAAGTAAAGTTGGCTGGATGGCATGGCTCGGGCGATATGGCGGCCATGGGAAGATCGAATTGTTACATCGTGATTCCGGAAGACCGCCCAAAGTTCGCCGCCGGGGAGTGGGTGGCGGTAATGATGAGATAGGAAGGTTTCAAGGTGAAACCCTGCGACAATTCATCCTACTGCCGGAAATGAGTGCAAATTGGGGATTTCTTGCCAACTACCTGAAATCGATTGTCACGTCAGCTGTGCTTGCAACGACACCGCATCCGGGGCGTTTGTTGAATTTCAATCCCCGCACACATTTCAGCGCGTACCTGTCTACCTCAGCGACACCGGAACTGCGCTTCAGGATGGCATGAGCAATTTCGCCCGACTCTAGAATCTCGCACGCGACAACCGGCGAATTCTTGTACTTCTCACCTTTGCGAAAGTGGAACCCGGGAGATTTGTCGCCCCTACCGCTTATCACCTTTGGTGCACATCTCTGCACATCGTACTCGCCTTCAGGTTTTGCCTTGTCCTGTGCAGCGCCGAAAGCCGTAGAGGCAGCTAGGAGCAGAACGGTGATCACGAAAGACCGCATATAAGATTAGACCCCGAACTTCTTCAATTCGACAGGCTTACATTCGTAACTGCCGAAACCACGTTTACATTCATACGCCGCCAAGCACCCGGGCCTGAGTCATCGCGATCGGGTCGGTCGCTCGTTGTCTTTGAAACTCTGAAACCTTGAAACTTTGAAACTCGCTCCCTGTAAGATATCCCTTCCATGCCCCGAAAGCTCTCTCACTACGATGGCACTGGCAAGGCCCGGATGGTCGACATCAGCGACAAGTCGGCTACGCGCCGCGAGGCCGAGGCCAGCGCCTTCGTTGTCCTCAAGCCCAAGGTCCTGAAAGCACTGCCAAAAAATCCAAAGGGCGATCCACTTGAGGTGGCGCGGCTCGCGGGAATCATGGCGGCCAAACAAACCTCGAACCTGATCCCGATGTGCCATCCGCTGGCCCTGGCACACGTTGATGTGAATATGCGGCTGTGCGAGAATGGCGTCGCTATTACCTCAAAAGTAACTACCGCCGCCGCGTCCGGCGTGGAAATGGAAGCTCTGGTGGCCGCCAGCGTCGCTGCCCTGACGGTCTACGACATGTGCAAGGCGCTCGACAAAGGCATCGAGATTCGCGAGATCGTTTTGGAGCGCAAGTCCGGCGGAAAAAGCGGAGATTATTCGCGCACCCGCCGGAAGCGATGAGGGAAGCAGCGCGAAGGTAGGAATCGGCGGCCGGATTTTCGCAGGCGAGGGCGCCCGCGCTACACTGGATCAGCATGTCGAGCAACGTCAAAGTGCTGCTGGTGGACGACAATCCCATGGTGCTCGGGATGCTGAAGGGCTCTCTCTCCACTCTTGGCCAGGTCGTGACCGCTGGCGACGCCGCCGACGCCTTGCTGAAGGCGGTCGACGATCCTCCCGACCTGCTCGTCACCGACTACCGCATGCCGGGCATGGATGGGCGCCAGCTGATTGAAAAGCTGCGCAGCCGTCCCGCGACTGCCAACTTCGCCGCCATCATCCTCGCAAGCAAGACCGACATCAACGAACGCCTCTCGCAACAAGACCCGGTCGACGATTTCGTGGAGAAGCCGTTCTTCTTGAAAGAAGCCACGCGGCGCATCAAGCGTGTAATCGACAAGATTGCGCTCGAGAAGATGACCAAGACCGTGCCGTCGGACGGCGTGCTGCGCGGCAGCCTTGCGCAGATGAACGTGATCGACCTGATGCAGTCGCTCGAGATGGGCCGCAAGAGCGGCCTACTTTCGCTTACCAAACACGATCAGAAGTGCGACGTCTACTTCAGCGAAGGCCAGGTCGTGCACGCGGTGTACGGCAACCTTAAGGGAGACCAAGCTGTGTTCAAGGTGCTTACCTGGACGGGCGGAAACTTTCAGCTCGACTTCGAGGGCAAGACGACCGAGACCAGCACGCAACTCAACACGCAGGGCTTGCTGATGGAAGGCCTGCGCCTACTCGACGAGTCGAATCGCGAGAGCGGCGAAGACAAGGCCGAGGAAGAAGATGTCCTCCTCGACACCTGAGCTGACGGCTGCGGTTATCACAGTCAGCGATTCTTCGTCCCGCGGCGAACGTGAGGATCTGGGCGGACCCGCCGTCGCGGCCGCACTTGAAAAACACAAATTTAGGGTGGTCGCGCGGGAGGTCGTGCCTGACGAGCAGGCTCTGATTCAGGACGCGCTCGTGCGGCTGAGCGGGCAGACACGGTTTGTGGTTACGACCGGAGGAACGGGGGTGGCACCACGAGACGTCACGCCGGAAGCTACACGGGCCGTGTGTGGCCGGCTGATCGAGGGCATCGCGGAGCGCATGCGATCCGAGGGAACGAAGTCGACCAAGTTCGCGGCCTTGAGCCGGGCGGTCTGTG
The DNA here is from genome assembly GCA_035652655.1 of Terriglobales bacterium. GTDB lineage: Bacteria > Acidobacteriota > Terriglobia > Terriglobales > Acidobacteriaceae > Gp1-AA133. Next base: position 3,989 of record DASRDJ010000371.1, on the reverse strand, counting down.
GAGTGCGTGGGGAGTCAGTGATTCTGAACCTTCCGGGCAAACCTTCAGGAGCGGTCGAGTCCCTTGAAGCCGTGATCGATCTCATCCCGCACGTACTCCGGCTGCTGGCGGGGGACACGCAGCACTAGCTCCGGGATAGAATTTCTGCATCATTCGCCAACCTCATACATCTTTAGGTTTCAACAAGCTCCGTTTAAACAAAGCTCCGCAAAAGTGGAATAGAACGCCGGACCCAAAAATTCTTGTGCTACAGGAGAGATCTGGAATGCGAAATTCTGTGAAGCGAGCATTGGTCTTCGTCGGGGCGCTGGCGTGCATGGCTGTCGCAGTGCAGGCTCAGTCGTTGTCGGCCGCCGACCGCGATAAGGCAATGAAATATCTGGAGTCGACCAAGCAGGGGGTCGCGGACGCAACCAAGGGCTTGTCCGCAGCCCAGTGGAACTTCAAGCCGGCGCCTGACAAATGGTCCATTGCGGAAGTGACCGAGCACATCGCCGCCGCCGAAGACTACCTCCGGGGGATGGTGGTGGAGAAAGTCATGGTCGGCCCGGCGCGGCCCGCAGGTGAAAATGTTGCCGAGATTGACGAGATGATCCTGAAGATGATTCCGGACCGCTCCCATCCGGCGCAAGCGCCGGAGCCTTTGAAACCGACCAACCGATTTGGCTCTCCCGAAGCGTCTCTTAAACATTTCATGGAGACGCGCGCCACCACTGAAGACTTTCTGAACAAGACCTCCGAGCTGCGGGAGCATGCGATCGACAGTCCCTTCGGCAAGAAACTCGATGGCTACGAGTGGGTCCTGTTCATCGCCGGGCACAGCGACCGTCATACCAAGCAGATTCTGGAAGTGAAGAGCAACCCGGGTTTTCCGAAGCAGTGAGCTATGAGCAAGCCAATGGAGCGGCGGGCGGAGACGCCCGTCTCTCGATTGGCAATCACTTGAACTGTCGCCAGCTACAGTGAACCCTTCATACCGAGCACGCCGAAAAACATCCTGCCAGGGCTTTTTGCTAGTCGCTCGTCCCTCGTAGCTCGCGACTCACGTTACACTCGTTGTTCGCCTTGAACACCATCAAGAACATCTTGAAGAAGTACACCGCGTGGATCTGGAAAGTTCTCGCTCCCTTGGGCCCGTGGGGTGTGTTTGCGATCGCGGCCGTCGACGGCTCGCTGTTCGGCATGCCTGTGGATGCAGTCGTCGCCGGATATGTCTACAACGACCGCCCACATTTTCTTTTCTACGTAGCCATGGCGTCAGCGGGATCGGCGCTGGGCAGCATCGTCATCTACGCCATCGGATATTTCGGAGGCGAGACAGTTCTGCGCAAGCGGATTTCCGAAGAGCGCTTTCACAAAATCCACGCCTCCTTCGAGCGCCACGAGTTCTGGGCCGTCATGTTTCCCGCGATGTTGCCGCCACCGACGCCCTTCAAGCTGTTCGTGCTGGCAGCATCTGCATTCGAGATGCGGTTCACCCATTTTTTGGCGGCTGTGTTTGCGGGACGCTTCGTGCGATTCTTCGTTCTCGCGATCCTCACCATCGAATTCGGGCCGCAGGTCGTGCACGTTGTTGGGAGCCTTGTGAAACAACACGCGTGGTGGCTCCTGACCGGAGTCTTGGTAGCGGTAGCTCTGGGCGTACTCGTCTGGTCGAAGCGAAGACGGCCGTCTCAAGCCACGTAGGTTGGAATGTAGCACCGCCGTCCCGGCGGCAGTCGTGGCGGCGCGTCCCGCCCGCCACGCCGGGGGCGGGACGCCCTCGGGACTGCCGGCAGGATGCCGGCGCTACCAAAACAGAAAGGCCAGCAGATTTCGACTGGCCTAGTTCAAATCTGACTGGATGAAGCCTTTAAACGGCTGCGGTGTGGTCTCCCGACTTCTCGAATATCCCGGCCAGCGAATGCAATACGGCCGGCAACGCAAACATCGCGCAGGTGAATAGGACGTCGCCCTCGACGGCGCGGCGGAAGAACGGCACGCCGGCGGCGTAGCAAGTGATCAGACCGGCGACAGTTCGCGGATACATGTCGGTCCACGTCAGCCACGAAGCAAAGTTGCTGAACAGGAAAAAGGAAACCGACCCAGCGACAGCCGATCCCACAACCGTCAGCGGATTGACGTGATCGCGCATGCGCGTGCCGACCCAAATCATTGCGCCGTACCAAATCCAGCTCGCCGCCTGGTCCCATGTGAACGGGTACGCGTAGACGAATTTGTTGAGGAGCAGGTCGGACGCCATCAGCAGCGCCACCGGCACCCACGCATGGCGGCGCGGACCACGGGCCCCGAAATAGAGCAGCGCACCTGTTACCGGCGTGAACGCCAAAGGGTGGGGCATCAGTCGGACAGCCACGGCAAGAGCTACGAATAAGTACGCCAGCATGAACACCTCGTGAAGTACGAGTTATGATTGTTGCGCGCCCCGCCAATCGCGTCAAGCGGGGAACCTGTCGGCGGGTCTTCGTTCCCGGTCAAACCTGAAGCACGCAATCCATTGCTCCCCTCGCAAGCGCTGCGCACGGCAACCCGGACCAACCACACGAGCATCAACCTAAAAGAAACCGTCCAATACCAGGCACTGGCAAAAACGCCTAAGGACCAAGCCCATGAAACGAACACTCATCGCGATGGTTGCCGTGGCGGCAACCCTTGTCTCCGCTTCCGCCGACGAGGGCCTGCGAAAGGCACGGGTTGTGTCCATCAAAAAGTATTCGCAGGGACGGATTGTTTTCTGGGAAGGACACACTCCAATCTTCGATGGCAATCCCCTCTACGACATCACCCTGGACTGGCAAGGCACAAAATACGCCGTGCGTTACGAATCATTAACCGGCTACTTCCCGCGAGCGTGGGAGAGCGGAAAAGAAATCCTGGTGAAGCGCGAACGCGGCCGTTTCATTCTGTACCGAGGTGATGAGGCCGTACCCGCCCGCGAAGTCAGTCCCAATGACTGCCTTCCAGCTAATTCCCCGGTATCCGGCTCCACGACGCAACAGATTCCCTGCGAGTAGCTGGGCCCTGAGCAGCTCGGCATGACTTCATGACATCCAGCTCACGCAGCGGTAATATTTCCCAACATGCTGAATCGAACATTCTCTGCCAAGCTCAAGAAAAGTCCGCGGAAGGGTGGGTGGACCTACGTGGCGTGGCCCGAGTCTGTCCAATTCTTTGGCACGCGCGGCCTCGTCAAGGTCAAGGGCACAATTGATGGCCATCCGTTCGCCGGTTCGTTCATGGCAATGGGCGGTGGAAATCACATGCTGCCCGTAAAAGCCGAAATCCGCGAGGCCATCGGCAAGAGCGCGGGGGACACTGTCACCGTGCGACTGAAAGAGCGGGTCAAGTAAGCATTGAGGCGAGTCTTCCCGCCTGGCCCCACCGAGCATTCACTAATCAGGAGCCGGTTGAGCCACCGCTCCCATGAATTGCGTTTTCACTTTAAGGTGTCGATCAAGCACAACTCCAGCGCTCAGCGGATGGCGCCCGCCTGCAGATAGCGACGAACCAAAACGCAGATCGTGAAAGTAGACGATGTACTCTTCATCGGGCACCGGCTCGGTTTCGGTGATGGGGAATTTCGCCCAATCCAGGTAGAAGCGGCCGAGATAGGATGCCTTCGCAGCTAGAGTCGCAGGCGTTTCCGGGGACTTGTCGATTCTTTGTAGGTTGTTGCCGGGATCGACCTCGGGAACTGACGAATCGACGTCGGCCACCGCGAAGAAGTCTTGCGTCTCGACCACGCCGTGCCACACGAATGGGTTCAGATACGTTGGGAAAGCTCCGACGCGAATCGGTTCAGCCTGTTCGTACGTGCGTGCCCGTAGTGCATTCACGGCGCGGCGATGCTCGTAGTCGCGCACTCCCCACAGGAGGACCATCGCAGCCAAGGCTGCGATCGCCGCGCCCCGGCCCTTGGGACCTTTTTGCTTGCGGCCAATCTCCTGATCGATCAATCCGAAAAGCGCGGGCACGACCAGGCCCAGCGT
>DASRDJ010000370.1:0-6270 GCA_035652655.1 Terriglobales bacterium | reverse complement strand
AGAAGGGAGAAAGCTTCGACGCAGAAAAACTGAAATCGCAAGCCGCTTGAGCGTCTCGGGTGAAGAGCCCTTCCATCTCCGGTAGATCTTTCTGGTGGTGGCCAGTCGGTTCTTGAGACGCTCGGGTTCGAGGGTGAGTATAACAATCGCCTGTAGACGGTGCCTACGCGGTACCAGTCTCTGTGTAATCCCTATGCCCCCTCGGATAACCCGAAAAAGCACTAGGCCACGAGCCTCAGATAGATCCATGGTTGACACCGTACAACCGCACGGCTTGATAGGTTTCGAAACTGATCGGCGTCGTCGCTACTAAGTAAAGATGCCGCTGCTGAGATGGAGCAACCCCAGGGCACGACACCAGACGAGCGTCTTTTCTGGTGAGAGGGCTGGATGTCGCGAAATAAACCTGCGCATCTGGCGGTGGGAGAAAAATGTCCTTGACATCCCCTTTTATAGATCAGGCGATTACACCAGTTTGCGCCGTCTGTTCGCCTTTTTTGGGGTCAATGAGTGTAGTGGCGATGTTACCCCAACCCTGAGACAGAACTGGTCGGACGGATCTTCCGCATCATGGTTTGTGCTGCAGCGGTCTACTGAGCAAGGTACCCTCCGTCGATCACGAGTTCGGTGCCTGTCATGAAGCTCGACTCGTCAGAGGCAAGGAAAAGACAGCCGTTCGCGATTTCCAGCGGGGTGCCTGCGCGCTTCATGGGTGTCATGCCAATCACGCTGGCGTTGATGGCCGGATCCTGAGACTGGGTCAGCGGTGTGTCAATAAAGCCTGGGTGGACAGTATTCACGCGGATCCCGTCACCGGCGTAGGTGATGGCCGCGTTCTTCGACATCATCACCAACGCGCCTTTGGTCGCATGATAGGCATGTGCACCCGGCACCGCAGCGGTTCCCCAGATCGAAGACACGTTGATGATCGCGCCCGCATGATGTGCCTTCATGTGCGGGATCACTTCTCTCATCCCGAAGAAGCAACCGTCCTGGTTCACACCCAGAACCCGGCGCCAGTTCTCGGTGCTGCAGTCATGCACGGCGTCGTAGACGGCAATGCCGGCGTTATTCACCAGAACATCCAGCCTCCCGTGTGCCGCCACGATGTCCGTGACCACTCGCTTCCAGTCCTCCTCCTTCGAGACGTCCAACTCTACTCCGGACACGCCGGCCGGGAAGATGCCGGACGGGTTGCTTGAACTGCCGGCATAGACGATCGCGCCTTCCCGGGCGAACAACTCGGCCACCGCGAAACCGATGCCGCGCGATGCGCCGGTTATCAGAGCCACTTTTCCTTTAAGTCGCACTTCTTGCCCCCCAACGTTGCGCAAACGAGACTAATGGCTTGCTCTCCGCGGCATCTCGTAGCGGTTCAGGAGGACTCGGGCAACACGAGGTCCACGATGGAGTGTCGGCGTCCTTTGCCTCCAGACGGACGACGATTCTACAGGACTAGGAGCGTCAGTTGATGATGTAAGGCGTTCTCACCAGTGTGCGCCGTTTGTTCGCCCAAAAGCCGGTAACCAGCCGATTTCATCAACTCCCTTTTTTGGCCGCCCCCCCAAAGATAAAGATAAGGATACGAAACTGGCGGCACCCCTTTGCACGATCCGGAGCGGCGATCGAGCGGCATGCGTTGGCCCGCATCTGAATCTGCTCGAAGTCGCCAGGTTGTTAATTTCGGTTCGTCCGCCGGGCGGTGCAGCGCGCGTCGGCGACTTGCGAGACAATAGCGCTTATCCGACATGCGTGCTCGCTCTCTCTTGATACCCGGCCTCGCTCTGCTTGTGGCGCTTGCGCATGGGGCCCAGACTTCGGGCCGACTCTCGGTGATCGTGCTTGATGAAAATAATGTTGCCGTCCCCTCCGCCCGCGTTACCCTCCAGCCTGCGTCGACGGCCGTGGCTCTGCGGTGTGAGACCGGGATTTCCGGCGTGTGCGAATTTCTGCGCGTCCCGCAAGAAGCTGTCCAGCTCCGCGTCGAGAAGGAGGGATATTATTCCGCCACCTCCTCCATCGATTCCGCGATCTCGTCCGAAGTCGAAGTGACTCTCCATCATCTGAAAGAAATCAAGGAAACGGTCGATGTTCGCGAATCGCCGCCGGTGATCGAGAGTTCGCAAACCGCGTCCCAAGAGCGGCTCACGGGAATGGACATCATCAACGTCCCCTACCCGTCCAGCCACGACTACCGCAACGTGCTCAACTACATTCCCACGGTGTTCGTCGATCCTTACGCGCAGGTGCACGTGGCGGGCTCGCAAACTTATCAGACGGTCACGGTACTCGATGGGCTCAACGTGACCCAGCCCTCGAACGGGCAACTTCTGCTGCACGTTTCCACTGATGCCTTCCGCTCCATTCGGGTCGAGCCGAGTCGCTACTCCGCGGAGTTCGGTAAAGGCTCAGGCGGCGTGATTCTACTGGAGACCGGAATAGGCGACGACCACTACCGCTTCATTGCCACCGACTTCATTCCTTCCTGGCAGAACAAGAATGGATGGAAGTTCGATCAGTTCAACCCACGCCTTACCGTGTCTGGCCCGATCGTAAAAGGGAAGATCTGGTTCTTCGACGCTCTCGACGGCGCCTATCAGAATTTGATCGTTACCGAGTTGCCCGACGACCAGAATCAGGACGTGATAACTCGTCTTGGAAATCTTGCCAAAGTTCAGGCCAATATCACGTCCCGCAACATCCTCACCACCAGCTTCAACCTCAACGAGTACCACGACCAACATGCCGGCCTCTCGCCGCAAAATCCCCAGGCCTCGACCCCCGCCGTCGGTCAGCCCGCTTACCAGGGGGGGATGAAGGATCAGCACTACTTCTCCGGGGGAACTCTGTTGGAGGTGGCCTTCGGTTTCAATCGCTACGACCTCAACCAGATTTCGCGGGGCATCGACCCGTACTTCGTTTCGCCCGAAACCGCGAGTGGCAGCTTCTACCTCACCGCACACACGCGGGCGGACCGCTGGCAGGTCGTCTCCAATCTCTACCTGCGCCCTCGCGAATGGCATGGCCGGCACGACTTTAAAGTCGGCATTGATCTGGACCGGTTGCGCTACGACGCCAACTATTTGCGAAACCCGATTTCGTATCTGCGAGAAAAGGAGAACCCGGGGGATTGCCTGGTCGCTCCGCACTCGCCTTCGCCTTGCTCCCGCTATTCAGTGTTTCCTGGGGCGCCTGCTCTTACCCAGTTCAACACTGAGGTCAGCGGATATTTTCAGGATCGCTGGCTCCTCACTGCGCGTCTCTTGCTCGAGGCCGGGCTTCGCCTGGACTGGGATCAGATCGAGCGTCATCCACGTTTTTCGCCACGTCTCGCGGCCACCTGGGTTCTCGACAACAGCGGCAACACCAAGCTCTCCGCCGGATTCGGAGTTTTCTACGACGCGACTGCCATCTTTTTGATAGCCCGCCCTAGAGCGGGGACGCGCATCGATTACTTTTTCGACGAGAACGGTCACCCAGCGCAAGACTCGAACGGAGTTCCGATCGGGCCAGTCCTCTCGTCATTTACCGCCGATGTTCATCACTTGCAAGCGCCACGCGTCCTCAACTCAAGTCTTGCCCTGGAACGCAAGCTGCCCGCCGACATTTATGTGAAAGTGGAGTACATCCGGAAGCGCGGCAGTCACGGTTTTGTTTACGAGCTCACCGATCCCTCCACCCTGAACGGAAACTTCGAGCTCACCAACACGCGACAAGATCATTACGACGGGGTTCAGGTCAGCGGACGACGCGCGTTTCGGAATGGCCATATGGTCGCGGCATCTTACGTCCGCTCGAGCACCCGCAGCAACCAAGTCCTCGATTTCAACATTGACAACCCGCAATTCAGTCCGCAACAACCCGGGCCCTACCCGTGGGACACCCCCAACCGATTTTTGTCCTACGGACTGCTCCCGCTGGTGAGAGGATTCGATCTGGCTTATTCCACCGAGGTTCACACCGGGGTGCCCTTCAATGTCGTCAATACTCAGCAGCAACTCATCGGCCCTCCTGGCTCACTCCGCTTTCCTACGTGGTTCACGCTAAACACGCATGTGGAGAAGCGATTCCACGCGCTCGGCTACTACTGGGCCATTCGCGGCGGCTTCAACAACGTCACCGGCAGGAAGAACTGGATCTTCGTCAACAATGACATCAACTCCCCCGACTTTCCTACCTTCAGTGTTTACAACGGCCGGGCTTTTACCGGGCGCATTCGCTTTCTGGGACGGAAATGAAGGTCCAGCGCGGCGCTGTGGATCGACTCTGCACTGATTACTGCGTTTCACGCCACCACCGATAACTCGACACCACTGCAGTGAGTGAAATGGCTGATCTTGCCTGCGGCCCACAGGATGTCCAGCGCCATTCCTGACGACGCGTTATGGAGTGGACATCTGAGAATCCACGCTGCTGAGTCCCCTTGACAATCGATAGTCGAATGTCTACCATCGCTGCCAGATTGAGGGTAGAAGGTCTTCTATGGCGAAGCAAACGCAGCGGGCCGGGCTGCTCCAGGGAACGCTGGACATGCTCATTTTGAGGACACTTCTCTATGGACCGGCTCACGGTCACCAGATTGGCAAGCACATCCAGAGGACTACGAATGAATTCCTGCAGATGCAGCACGGCTCGCTGTATCCCGCGCTGCACCGGCTCGAACGAAAAGGATGGGTCGTCTCCAAGTGGGAAACTGCGCCGGACGGTAATCGAGAATTCAAATATTACCGATTGACTGAGAAAGGCAGGAAGCAACTGCTGGCCGAGGAATCGCACTGGAAGAAGATGGCCGAAGCTGTCGCGCGAGTGATGTGGCCCGCCGCCGAGGAGAGCTGACGTGAACTGGTGGCAGAGCAAGAAGAGAGATGAAGACCTGGAGCGGGAACTGCGTTCCGACCTGGAATTGGAGGAAGAGGAGCAACGGGAGGGTGGCGTTTCGGCTGACGAGGCTCCGCACGCGGCCTTGCGCGCCTTTGGCAATCCGACGCTCGTACGGGAACAGACTCTTGCAGTCTGGTCGTGGAATTCGCTTGAATCCCTCGCACGCGATCTGCGTTTTAGTCTGCGCACGCTATGGCGCAGTCCTGGCTTTACCGTCATTGCGGTTGTGGTGATGGCGCTTGGGATTGGCGCCAATGTCGCTCTGTTCACGGTCGTGCGCGGCGTGTTGCTCAAGCCGTTGCCGTTCCACGATCCGGATCGCCTCGTGATGCTCTATGAGGCGGGTCTACATGAAGACGGCACGCCTAGCTTCAATCCAGTCTCCGGCGGCATGTACGCCGAGTGGAAAGAACAGAACCGCAGTTACAGTAGTCTGGCGCTGGCAAAGGAAATCCGAGTGGGGCTTTCCGGTTCGGGCGGACAACTACCCGAAAAGCTGAACAGTGCCTTGATTTCGTGGGACCTGCTGCGCACGCTTGGCGTGCAGCCCGCGCTGGGCCGCGACTTTGCGCCGAGCGATGACAACCCTGCGGCCAACGGCACCGTGCTGCTGAGCTGGGGTCTGTGGAAGCGCCGCTTCGGCGGTGACCCCGGCATCCTGAATACGGCGATAGATCTGGACGCCATGCGGTACACCGTCATCGGCGTGATGCCTCAGTGGTTCGATTTTCCTGACCCGTCCACGCAGCTATGGACACCCGTGTATCACGACAAGCCGGAAGAGACGATGACCTCCTATAGCAATCATCTGTTTCGGGTTGTGGGGCGACTGAAGCCGGGAGTCAGCGCATCGCAAGGCGCTGCTGATATGAAACTAATCTCGCGGCGCATTCACAACGCGCACCTTGATAACCCATTCGTGTTTCGGAGCGCCAACAGCCGTCCGCTGCTGGATCACATCGTGGGCGATTTCAAGAAGCCGCTCTACGTGCTGCTGGAGGCGACCTCCTGCCTATTGCTGATTGCCTGCCTCAATGTGGCGAATCTGCTGGTGGCACGCGCGGAGGCACGGCGCAACGAATTGGCCATCCGTACGGCGCTAGGCGGAGGCTGGCTGCGCCTGATGCGCGAGCGGATGATCGAGTGCCTCGTGCTGTCGGCAGCGGGCGGCGCGTTGGGACTCTTGCTGGCTTTCGCCGCGCTTGCGTGGCTCACTCATACTCGCCAGGACATGAGCCGCGTGGAATCTATCCACATCGATGGTGCGGTGGCGGCGTTCATGATCGGCGTCATCGTATTGTGCGCTCTGTTCTCCGGCCTGATCGCGGCATTCAGCACAAGCGATAAGCGCATTCTCAGCGCGCTGCATGAGGGGTCGCGCTCGGTCGC
>DASRDJ010000369.1:0-8641 GCA_035652655.1 Terriglobales bacterium | reverse complement strand
CTTCGCTCCAGAAAAATTCGCCCAGCGAGACCGCCTTTGGCAAGCTCAGGATCCCGCGTACTACAAGTTAGCCGACGCCCTGCAGTATCTTGGCAACGTGGCTTTCCGCGCACCGGTTCCAGCCTACAAACATTCCGCGGCCGTCTTCCTGCATCTCACAGGCCGAATTCCAACCGATCGAACCCACCCCAAAAATCCGCAGCGTCCAGCCTGGGAGGCGGAAATGCTTCAGGACTGTGTCGAGCGACTAAAATAGAAAACCTTTCGTGCAGCGGAAAGTTTAGCTGGCTGCCCGGGTCACCGTGGGCGCTGCCTTGGTTTTCACCGGAAGGACAGCCATGATCCGCGTTCCGTTCTCATCCGAATCGATATTCATGTCGCCATGGAACTGCCGCACGCGTTCCCGCATTCCCTGGATTCCTACGCCGGCTCCCTGCATCTGAATTTCAGTCAACCGCTCCCGCGAAATTCCCTTGCCCCGATCCTGCACTTCCAGGCTGACGTGGTCATCCTCGCGCGTTACGCGGATGCTGGCGGTCTTGCTTCCCGAATGACGGTGCACGTTGGTCAGGCTTTCTTGCACCAGGCGGAAGAGAATGAGTTCCAGTTCCGGAGGGAGCCGTCCCATATCTTCTGAAATACTGAGATTGATATCGATCTTGCTGCGTTCCATTACTCCCTGCACGTACCAGTTCAGCGCCGCCGCCAAGCCGATCTCATCGAGCAATGGCGGGTGCAGAAGGTACGACATGGTCCGCAATTCCTGAGTGAGCTGCTGCACGAGTTGCAGAATTTCCTGCGCCGGAGACCGCAGTTCCGGTCTCACCTGCTCCGCAAGGTGTCCCATTTTCATTCCTAGGACGGCCAGTACCTGGCCCGCGCTGTCGTGCAACTCGCGCGCGATATGGCGCCGTTCTTCATCCTGAACCTGCATCATGCGTCGCGACAGTTCGCGAAGCCGATTCGCTCCTTCGAGCACCTCCTGGTTGCGCTGCTCGAGTTCCAGCGTACGCGCGCGGACCTCCGCATCCAGCGTCTCCGACAAATTCCGGAAGCGCTCTTCGCTCTGGCGCAACGCCTCGTCCGATCGCGAACGCGTGATCGCAAATGCTAACTGCCGCGCAATCGTAAGACTGAGTTCAACCTCATCATCGATGAAGCAGTGGGGCTCGTTGAAATACGACATGAACTTGCCGATCAGTTGTCCCCCGGCAATCAGCGGGATGAATGCCAAGGCCCCAATTCCTTCGCCCCGGATGGTCGAGCGTAGTGTCTCCGGCAACTCAGCCTTCTGAACATCCTCCATGCAGATCACGCCTGGATTTTCGTCACTCAATGTCCAGGGCGAATGTCCATCGGTCGCCTTGCGGTAATTGTCTGAAAGTCCGCGCCAGCTCACAAAGCGTATGACTCCGCTTTCGTCGAACAGCAGGATGGATGCACGGTGGCAGTGCAATGCTCCCAAAATCGCGTCCAGACCGGCGGCGTAGATGTCTTCCATTGATTTCGCGCGATGCAATTGATCCGCTAATTGGTACAAGGCACGCTGCCGCCTCATGCGATCTGCCAGAGCCTTTTCACCGTCTTTCCGGAAGGTGATGTCGCGCGCCACCTTCGACGCTCCCACTACGCGCCCATCCGCATCTTTCACGGGCGAGATGGTCACCGAGACATTCAAGAGCGATCCGTCTTTGCGCGCGCGCACGGTCTCGAAGTGATCGACGCGTTTCCCCCGTTTGAGCTGCCGGATAATATGTTTCTCTTCCTCCAGGCGGTCCTTCGGAATGATTAGCGTGATCGGCTTGCCGATCGCTTCCTTCGCGGCATAGCCAAATATCCGCTCCGCGCTCTTGTTCCAGCTGGTAATGATGCCGTTCAGGGTTTTGCTGATGATGGCGTCGTCGGAGGAGTCAACGATTGCAGCGAGCAAACTGGTTGCCTGCAGAACTGGTTCAGCCAAGCGAGGGTCGTTGCCGTTATTTGATCTCGCGGAGGCACTCCGCGGTCTGGAGGCGGGCCGCGCGGATTTCTTTCCCTTCTCCGACGCGCCTGCCTTCTTGGGTTTGAAAGCGGGCTTGCTTTTACCAGGGGTCATCGGGGAAACCGAGTTCCAGCTAGTCACGATATTACAGCAGTTTCTTGGGCTTGTTCTCCGGTTTCCGACCGCGAACGGGGTGCTTTTTAGGGCCGTTTTCCCGCAAGTTATTGGCATTACAAGCGGACAGCGGTCGGCATACGGCTCGGAGCGCTAACGCATATCACTTAGCGCGCGCACCCTCCCCGCGTACATCGCGCAGTAGTACTACGACAGGTTCAGCCCAAAACGAGGCTGCGCCTCCGCATGAAACCAGCAATTCAAGCGAGGGACAACGTACACCATCAGAAAAGGTGTGAACGCCACCGCCGCAATGGCGTCACTCGCCGCCCAGTCAAAGGCGGTACGGATGAAATCTCCGCGGCGAATCAGTCCATCCCCGAGCAGGGTCAGACTCCCGACCAGGGAGCTGAGGACCTCGGCCGTGAGGAAGGTCGCCAGGAATGCAGGAACGTCCCGCAGGCTGCCCAACTTCGGATCAATGCGCCAACGCCGGCGGAGAAATTCTGCTCCGAAGATATAGCCTGCGTACAAGAGCGTGGCACCGGGCACGCCCCACCACGAAAGCAGCGGGCGATGATAGTCCAGTACGGCTGCCAGGATCGTGGCCAGGAACAGTAGAGTGACGTATCGTCTACCGCCGTACAACATGAGTCCCACCGCCAACCCCACTGGCAAGTAACAGGGAGGCGCTCCTCCCACGCCTGCGAGGCCTTGGAAGACCCATCCATAAGCAGAAACAGACCCACGAAGGCGACCGCAAAGACAAGTTGCTTCCACACCGGCGCCCGATGCCAGCGGGTTTCTAACGTTCCCACCGCTCGATGTAGTTGGCGTTCTCGATGTCGGTCGCCGTCACCGCGATCTGAACGCTGGTTGCTTCGGCAGTCTGCACCTAGTCCCCTGCGAGATTCTTCTCTCGCCATTGGCGCGGCGCCTCATGCAGGTGATCCGATCCTACGATTTTGTCGGCCGCTATGGCGGCGAAGAATTTCTGGTGGTTCTCCCGGGCTGCGACCGCATCCACGCGTTTCAAAGCGCCGAGCGCATCCGCGCGGCAGTGGCGGCCGCACCCATCAGCATGAACGACCTGCAAATTTCCGTCACCGCCAGTATCGGAGTCACGGCCGTCGCGCCAAAGCGTGCGAAAAACAACTGCTCGCGGTCGCTGACGCTGCTCTCTATCAGGCCAAGCGAGAAGGCCGGAATCGCGCCGCGTTCTCTAATCGTTGAGCCTGTCCGGCCCATTAAACACAGAAGGGCGAACGTCCCAACGCGGTCGGAGATTCCCCTGAGACGTTCGCCCGAGCAGCGCCCTCCCCCGAGAGCCCTGCCCAGAGATTTTTTTAATCTTCCGCCCAAAAAAGCAAAATGGCTCGCGCGTGCGCAGACATGGCACGGCTGGGCCAGAATCTCCGCCACCAACAGAAACGACTACCCCCAATCGCTGCACGATAACCTCAGGCGGGAGGATGGCGAACATCATCATTATTGCCGGAAAGGTCGACGATCAGTTTCACGAGCAAATCAACAAGGACGTCGCTGGAAGATACCGCCCCTCCTCATGAGCCGCGTCGCGAAAGACAATGCCCCAGCCCGAGAATCGGAAGTCTCCGTGATGGTGCTGATGCAAAAGCCCTGAACCGATACTGTCTCGAGTCAAGCAGTGCAAATGCAATGGCAAACCATCCAAGGAGCGAAAGAGACCTAATCTAGCTGGCCTTCTTCAGCCGGGCTTCCGAATCCAGAAGTCTTGCAAGCGTCTCCGACGCCATATCGTTCGTCTGCCGGTTGTGCTCGTGCAGACGATCGCGGAGCTTCTCGCACAAAGTCACCAACATCACCTCGTCGTGGGTGGCGATGATCAAGCGGCAAAGCTCTTGAATCTCGCGCGCTAAGTTTTCGGATGGCAAGTCGTTAGCACGATAGGTTTATTGGGAGCAGAGGGCAATCGAGGGAATACTGTACGACAACGAACGTGATAGTGCGCGTAGATGGCCATTCCGCCTTCTCTCACAGAACCGTCGAAGCACTCATGTCCTCGAAACTGGCTGGGGGAAGGTACTCCACTTCGGTCATGGTCTGACCTCGCGTTGTTCCGCATTTGCCGAGGCGGCGTAATCCTGCAGTTGCTCTGTCGTAGACATCTGGAGGTACAGATACCTACAGCCCCAAGTGAAATGAGGTAATGGTAGGTATGCCAGCCACGATTGACTGTTTCAAATTGCCCAGTCAGTGACAGGCCCCGCAGGGAAGGTTGCGTTCTCAGGACTCATGGAGTTGATTCAGATTAATGGCGGAGGGAGAGGGATTCGAACCCCCGGTACGGTTTCCCGTACAGCGGTTTTCAAGACCGCCTGTTTCAACCACTCACACATCCCTCCGCGTCAATCGGCCGACCCCCAGTTCAGGGTGGCTACGTGCGGATAGATCGCTCGGGTACTTTCGAGTATCAGTGTAGCAAGGTGAGGCAACTGGGCGTGAGCACCAAGGCCGGGGCTGCCTTTATATGCTGGGAAAAGCGCGGCACGCATGAAATCGAGGGCCGGGGCAGATTGCTGGGGCTGGAAATAAGGTCGCCGTCGGAACGAAAGATCTAGGCGGACTGCGCCATCTTTTTCTTCGCATCCTCGAGCGAACGTGCGAGTTCGGTGGCGAGTTCCGTGGCTTCGTCGAGGTCGCTCTCGCGCGATAATTCCTCGGCGATTACGTGGGGTGGTCGGTGTTCGCTCTCTATGTGCATGAAATTCCCAAGTATGGCCCCACCATACGCGAAGAGCTAACTGACCGACTACCCCCAAATGAAGGTAGGTTTGCGGTTGGTCTTCTGCAGCCTGGCGTCAACATCGCGATCCTTGTTTTCCGTTCTTCGTACTCTTCTAAATCGCGGGGTGACATTCCCCCGCCGGTCGATCGCTGCAGGTCGGCCGCTTGTTTTTCGCGCAAGTCGATGATTTCCTGCCGGGCCCGGTCGCGGCGCAGATCGTTCACAATCTCGATTTCGTCCTGCTTCACACCTGATGTCTTATCTGCAGATTGTGAATGCCACGTGGAAAAGCTTCCACAGGAGGGAAAAATCCGAACTCACCCCATGACTCGTCGGCAAAAGCGAGGAAGGCGGGAGAGGAGAGGAACTACGAAGTGGTGTTAATGGAGGATCGGCGATAAGTCGTACAGCGACGCGACCAGCGCCAGAGTAATCACCAGCATGAATAGAATCAAAAGCCAGAACTTCTGATTGTCCATGGGGTGGGTTCGTGCCGCTACGCGCCCCCCGCAGCCGATGGCCTGTCTTGCTGGTTCGGCATCGCATCGACCTAGGTTGCTGCAGCGTCGCGAATTTCGTCGATCAACTCTGTGATCTTCTTGGGATCGCGTTCTTGTGAAAGTTTGAGAGCCAGTTTTTGAATGTGTTGAATATCCCGCACCCGAGTTTCTCCCCTGAGTTTCTCCCCCTGATCAAACGTCCTACGAACTTACAGTCTCCAAAGTGCAACCGCCAATCGGGAAAATCTTGTAACACCTTCGTGGGATTACTTTTGGCTGCGATAGTCCGATTCAAGTCCGGTGTCTGAATCCGATCTTTCGGGAGGTTGTACTTTTCATATCCCGGCCGCGTCGGTTAGCATGGAAGAAGTCGCGCATTTTCGAATCGCTCCTGGCGACTCCCACTCCGCGGTTCAAGCAGGGCGATTCAGGAAGTGCTTCTCCTGACTGGTCAATAACATAGGGGCTTTGTCTTGTTATGGCGCCGAGGTCGGCGAGAACGGCTGGACGAAGCGCGCACGGCAGATTGCGAGAATCAGTTCCGAATCCTTCCGCGCAAGACCGAAATCTAACACTTTTACCGTAAGGTTCACCAACCTGTAAGGGGCACTCATGGCTAAGAGAATGATCCTGATGTTGGTCGTGGCCGTTGTGGTCCTAGCGACCCTGGGTTTCGTAAAGTTCAAGCAAGTGCAGACCGCCGTCCAGGCGGCCGCCAGTTTCGCGCCCCCGCCCGAGGCAGTAACCAGTGTCGTCGCCAAGCAGGAAGTCTGGCCCGACAGTCTCTCGGTCATCGGCAGCATGGAAGCCGTGCATGGCGTGATGGTCAGCGCCGACCTGCCCGGCACCGTTTCGAAGATCAACTTCGAATCCGGACAAGGTGTGAAGGTAGGCGATGTCATCGTCGAACTCGACACGCGTCAGGAGCGTGCGCAATTGGCAGCGCTCGAGGCGCAGCGCGATCTGGCGAAGATCAATTTCGGGCGCATGCAGAAGTTGGTGGATGAAGGGGTCATCTCCCGATCGGAATACGACACCGCCGTCGCTTCCCAGAAGCAGACCGAAGCGAACGTCGGCGAGATTCGAGCCACCATCGAGCGCAAAACGATCCGCGCTCCTTTTCCCGGCATTCTGGGAATTCGCAAGGTGAATCTGGGCCAGTATCTGGCGGCGGGTAATCCGATCGTGCAGTTGCAACAACTCAATCCGATCTACGTAGATTTCGGCGTACCGCAGCAATCGGGAACGCAGGTGAAGGTGGGCGGCAATGTGACCGTCACCGCCCAGGATCTGGCTGGAAAAGAATTTACCGGACGCGTTACCGCGCTCGACTCCGTGATCGATGAAGCGACGCGCAACGTGCAGGTGCAAGCCACGCTGGCGAATCCGCAAGGGAAGTTGAAGCCGGGAATGTATGTGCAGGTGGCGATGCACTACGGCAAAGCACGCGAAGCGATCACCCTGCCAGCGTCGGCGATCAGCTACGCGCCATACGGCGACTCCGTCTTCATTATTACGGACCTCAAGGATCCCAAGGGAAATTCCTACCGCGGCGTACGCCAGCAGTTCGTGAAGGTCGACGGCTCACGCGGTGATCAAGTCGCCGTGGTTTCGGGCGTGAAGGCCGGAGACGAAGTCGTCAGCTCGGGCGTGTTCAAGTTGCGGAACGGCGCCGCTGTCACCGTCAACAACAAGGTGCAGCCTGAAAACAATCCGGCTCCGAAACCTCAGGACAGCTAATCGTCACGGTAAAAACTTTAAGGGCGGTCCGAACCTAAGGAAACACCATGAAGTTTACGGATTTATTTGTTAAGCGTCCTGTTCTGGCGATCGTCGTCAATCTGGTGATCCTGATCGCCGGTCTGCAGTCGATTCGTTCGTTGAGCGTGCGGCAATATCCCCGCAGCGACATCGCGGTGGTCCAGGTAACGACCACTTACGTCGGCGCGAACGCCGACCTGGTCCGCGGATTCATCACTACGCCGCTGGAGCGCGTGATCGCCAGCGCCGACGGCATCGACTACATGGAGTCGTCGAGCGCGCAGGGCCTCAGCACGATCAGCGTGCACCTGAAGCTCAACTACGACACCAACGCAGCCCTCACGCAGATTCAGGCGAAAGTCGCGCAGGTGCGTAACGATCTGCCACCTGAAGCGGAAGCTCCAGTCATCGACCTGCAAACCGCTGATAACCAGTTTGCGGCGATGTACCTGGGCTTCTCGTCGGCCGATCTCGATCAGAACCAGATCACCGATTACCTGACTCGCGTTGTGCAACCCAAGCTCAGCGCCGTGAGCGGCGTGCAGCGTGCCGACATCCTCGGCGATCGCACCTTCGCGATGCGCATCTGGCTGAAGCCCGATCGCATGGCGTCCCTGGGAATTTCGCCCTCGACTGTGCACGATGCGCTCGCGAAGAACAACTACCTCTCGGCGATCGGCAGCACCAAGGGTTCCATGGTGTCGGTGAATCTCGTCGCCAACACGAACCTCAAAACTCCCGAAGAGTTCAAGCAACTCGTCGTGAAAGAGAACAACGGCGTCGTAGTTCGGCTGGGTGAAATCGCCGACGTGGTGCTGGGCGCGCAGACCTACGAACAGGACGTGCGCTTCAACGGTGAAACCGCCACCTTCATGGGCATCTGGGTGTTGCCCACCGCCAACTCGCTCGAGGTCATCAAGCAAGTGCGCGCTGAAATTCCCGGCATCCGCGCGCAGTTGCCCGCCGGCATGAAAGTCGGCATCCCATATGACTCGACCGCCTACATTCAGGACGCCATCAACGAAGTGCTCAGCACGCTGACCGAAACGCTACTGATCGTCGTAGTCGTGATCTTCCTGTTCCTGGGATCGTTTCGCTCCGTGCTGATTCCGGTGGTCGCCATCCCGGTATCGCTGGTCGGCGCCGTCTTCCTGATGCTCATAGCGGGCTTCACGATTAACCTGCTAACGCTCCTGGCCATCGTGCTCTCGGTCGGACTGGTCGTCGACGACGCCATTGTCATGGTCGAAAACGTCGAGCGCCATTTGCACATGGGCAAGAGTCCGATCCAGGCCGCGAAAGATGCGGCGCGCGAATTGGTCGGCCCGATCATCGCCATGACCATCACGCTGGCGACGGTCTACACACCGGTCGCACTGCAGGGCGGCTTAACAGGCTCGCTGTTCCGCGAGTTTGCATTCACGCTCGCGGGCGCCGTCATCGTCTCGGGCGTCGTGGCGCTCACGCTATCGCCGATGATGGGCTCGCGCCTGCTGCGCGCCGGCGACAACGAGAAGG
>DASRDJ010000368.1:0-3085 GCA_035652655.1 Terriglobales bacterium | reverse complement strand
GAGGCTAGGGATCCAGGACAGTGTTTGGGAGCACTTCCTGATGATGGGTACAAAGGGCGACGATCAGGACCGACTCTTCTACTCGTTCAACCTCGATAAGCACGTTCCCGCTGATCACCTGCTGCGCAGGATTGACCGCTTCCTCGATCTCAGCGGGCTGCGGCGCCACCTCGACATGTGAGCACGCTTGAGCGCTGGCGACTGTATCGCACAGGTCCGCAGTTTTCTGATGCCCTCCAAATTTGATGCCCCCATTCTCTTTGGTGCGTGATTCAACAGTTCGCACCAACTTGTTCGGAAGCCCGCAGACATCGTCTGCGGGCCCCCTTGTCGAGCATCCCGATACCATCGTGCAATTGATGTCCTCGCGCACCCCTGCTGTGATGCTCCCCGTGCTTCTGTCCTCGGGGAGAGCCATCATGCCTTCGACATCGAACACCATCGGTCTGCTACGTCCGCGCACGCGCCGTGCTTTGACCCATACTGCGACGCTGCTCGTGCTGGCGTCGGCCGCATCGATTGCCGGGACCGCTCGCGGCGCCGACGTTCAGAGCGCAGGCGATGCCCCGTATCCCGACATGCCCCGCATCGCACCGATCGGCGTGCGCATCGGCCACTATCTGCCGGTACCACAGGAGGCCAAGGGTCCCCCAATTGAACCCGCCAAAGGCTATCGTCTCGAGCAGCTGGGCAAGGGCCTCTACATGATCACCGACAATGCCTATCAGTCGATGTTCATGGTTTACGAGACCGGTGTCGTGGTCGTCGATGCACCGCCAGCATATGCCGCTCACATCGTCGAGGGGATCCGTGAAGTTACGGACAAGCCCCTCACGCACCTTATCTACAGTCACTCTCATGTCGATCACATCGCCGGTGCAAGAGCCTTGGGCAAGGTCCCCATCATCATCGCGCACGAAGAAACCAAACATCTTCTGGCGCGAGCCAAAGACCCGAACCGCCCGCTGCCTACGGTGACGTTTCGAGATCGGTACGCACTGACAGTGGGCAGCCAGGTGCTGGAGCTCTCCTATCACGGCGACGCACACGAACCCGGTAACATCCACATTTATGCACCCGCTCAGCAGACGCTGATGGTGGTCGACATGGTGTTTCCGGGTTGGATGCCGTGGCGACGATTCGCGGTGGCGCACGACATTCCCGGCTACTTCGCACAGGTGGAAGAAATCCGAAAGATCCCTTTCAAGACGCTCGTGGGAGGTCACGTCTCGCGCACGGGCACGCACGCGGACGTGGATCGACAGATCGAGTTCTTGGGCGACTTAAAGTCAGCAGCGGCAAAGGCGCTCGCCGCGACGAAGCCCGGCGAAGCACTCGACGCCGAGACCGCGCGTGACAATCCGTGGGCGGTGTTCGACGACTACATCGATCGCGTTGCCATCCACTGCGTCAACGATCTGACACCCAAGTGGGCGACCAAACTCGCCGCTTATGATGTGTACGTCTGGGACCAGTGTTACGCGATGGAGCAGAGCCTGCGCATTGATTGACCGGCTTCAAGGGCTGCGCTTCACGGCGGGCATCGGCTCGAAGGAGACTGAACGTGACAACCTCCAAGACTGCCAGCAACGTCGCCGCGCCAACTCAATTCCTCCAGGCTGCAGAGCACGGATATGCTTACCGCCGCTTTGGCGAGGGCTCTGCATTGCCTCTGCTCTTTCTTCAACACTTCACAGGGACGCTTGACAACTGGGATCCCGCCATCACCGACCCACTCGCGTCGGGTCGAGAAATCATTCTATTCGACAACGCCGGCGTCGGACGCTCCACAGGCCCAGTGCCCCCAACAGTCGCCGGCATGGCCAAGCACGCTCTGGCCTTCCTGGATGGACTGGGCGTGGCGACCTGCGATGTCCTCGGATTCTCGCTGGGCGGAATGATCGCGCAGCAGATGGCGCAGGATCGTCCCTCGATCATTCGCAGGATGATCCTCGTCGGCACCGCACCGCGCGGAGGAGAGGACATCATGCTTCTCGAGAAACCCAGCTTGGCAAAGTACCTCACCGATGCGAATCTTCGAGGATATGCGCTTTTGCAAAAGATCTTCTTTGCGCCGACCGAGTCGAGCCAAGCAGCTGGTGCAGCCTTCATCGAAAGGCTTGCGCAGCGCAAAGAGGATCGGGACCCGCGTTCCGGACCGGCGGTGGCCGGAGCTCAAATGGCAGCGTTTCGCGACTGGGAGAAATTTACAGGCGATCGTTTCGCGAACCTGAGAAACATCCGTCAGCCCACGCTCGTCGTGAACGGCATTCATGACGAAATGATTCACGTCTCAAACTCGTATTGGCTGAGTCAGAACTTGCCTAACGCGGTCCTTCTGACCTATCCAGATTCGGGGCACGGCTCCTTGTTCCAATTTCACGAGTCCTTTGTCCGGCATGCGACGGCATTTCTCACATCCGACTCCGCCTTCGCACCGTACTGAGCTCGAGCCGATACCGCACTTCGTCAGCCTCGCGACTCTGGGGGCAGACATCCGCGCTCGTCAGTAGTGATCACTTGACCGGCACGACGAGCGGCTTCCCTTTTTCGACGACATACGTGGCGAGCTCTGCGGCGTTGCCCCTGCCGACGTTCTTCGCCGAATGGATCGCTCGGGCCGGGACGAACAAGACGTCGCCGGCCTTGAGCGTCACCGGCGGCTTGCCCTCGACCTGATACTCCAGCGAGCCTTCGAGGACATAGATGATCTCTTCGCCTGGATGCCAGTGCTTGGCGGCCGTCACTCCCGCGGCAATCTCCACGATCGCCTGGACGACCTCGCGTCCGGGGATGCTGAGATCGTGCTGCTGGAGATCGGTGCGATTGATTCCCGGCTGCTGCGCCCGCGCCACATACAACGCCAAACCGCTTCCGACGATCAGCGCCGTTACCGCAATGATTCGAGTCGTTTTCACCTGGACCTCCTTTAGTCCTTCAAATATGGGTAAGTGAATGCATGCGTAATGATCGCGGTGCTGGTGATCAGTGTGCGTCCCGAAGTGATCTGAACGCGGCACGGAGCTCGGCCGCAAAGAGTTCCGGCTGCTCCCACGCCGCGAAATGTCCACCCCTGTCGACCTCA
>DASRDJ010000367.1:0-14936 GCA_035652655.1 Terriglobales bacterium | reverse complement strand
CACGGCCATGGAACCGCCGATCTCGTTTCAGGCCGACGCCGTCCGCGATGAGCAAGCAAAAATTCTCCATGCGATTCAGCCGCTGAGTGCCGAAGATGTGCTCAGCCGTACGGTCCGCGGACAGTACGGAGACGGCGAACTCGTCGGACAGCATGTTCCCGGTTATCGAGCCGAAAGCGGTGTTCCGCCCGACTCCCGCACTGAGACCTACGTCGCCATCAAGTTGCAGATCGATAATTGGCGTTGGGCTGGAGTTCCCTTCTATGTCAGAACTGGAAAACGCATGACGGCCCGCAGTACCGACATTGTGATCCAGTTTCGCCAGGCGCCTTTCGTTTTGTTCCGCGACACCAGCGTTGAGAACCTCATGCCCAACCAACTCGTGTTGCACATCCAGCCGGAAGAAGGCATCTCGCTGCGCTTTGCCGCCAAAACGCCGGGCCCGGTCATGCGGCTCGGCACGGTGGATATGGATTTCGAATACTCCGATTATTTCGGGAAACAAGTAAGCACCGGGTACGAGCGCCTTCTGCACGACTGCATGGTGGGTGATGCCACGCTGTTTCAGCGTGCCGACATGGTGGAAGCCGGATGGAGCGTGGTCAGTCCGATCCTAGACGTCTGGAAAGCTCTTCCTCCGCGCAGTTTTCCGAACTACGCCGCCGGTACCTGGGGACCGAAAGAAGGCGATGCCCTCCTCGAGCACGACGGCCGTCATTGGCGGAATTTCGACAAGTAACGCGCTATTTCGACTTCATCACGTGCACGCCGTCCCAACCTTCTTCGGGCGCATGCTCGCGGAACTCAAGAGCGCGTTGCAGGAAGATCTGTGTCGGCCCATCGTCGGGAAAGGATGTGAGCAAGGTTCCAAATTGCAGTACGGCTTCCTTCCAGTTCTGCTCGCGATAAACAACCATGGCTTTCTCGAATGGCTGCAGCAGCGCTTCGTATTTCTCGCGGTTCTTGGCGCGGTCCAGTAATTCGTAGATCGTCACGGGCTGCAGCTTGCCCTTCACGCGAATGCGGTCCAGGTCACGACAAACAAACTGCTTCGCAACCTGGCGATAAGTCCCTTCGCTGATGACCACCTGCGATCGATACTGCTTCGTCATGCCCTCTAGCCTGGAGGCCAGGTTGACGTTGTCGCCCATCACCGTCCATGCCAGCCGCTTGTCGGAGCCCATATTTCCGACGCTCACCGGCCCGGTATTGAGCCCGATGCCGATGGAGATTGGCTTGCGCCCCTCATCCTTCCACTTCTCGTTCAGCTTAACGAGACTTCGCGACATTTCCAGAGCACAATTACACGCGCGGATCGCATGGTCATCTTGCGGATAGGGGGATCCCCAGAAAGCCATGATGGCGTCGCCAATGTATTTGTCGAGCGTGCCGAAGTTACGGAACAGCACATCAGTCATCTCGCCGAGATACTCGTTGAGCAAGTGTACCAGTTCGTCCGCGGTCAACCCTTCCGAAAGCGTAGTGAAGTCGCGAATGTCGCTGAACATCACCGTCAGATCTTTCGTTTCTCCGCCCGGACGAATGTATTTCTGCGGATCTTTCTCAATCAGCCCGATCACGCCGGGTGACAGATACTGCGAGAACGTCTTCCGGATCTTCCTCTTCTCCCGCTCTTCGAAGATCATGCGGAAACTGGTAATAGCAGCGTAGTTGGCGACGAGAGTCGCCGCGGGAATCGCAAAACTCAACCAACTTCCCCAATGCTCAAAGGCGAAGTAGACAAACCACCCAAACGTCGCGAGTACAAGCAGCAACGCAACGGTCGAATACAGCGGCTTCACACGCGCGAACCAGATTCCCATCCCGATGCCGAAAAGCAGGATGAATCCGATGTCGATCATTTCCTCGCGCGCGCCACGCGTTAGAAAGCTTCGCCCCGCCTCGCCGCTATGCAACAGGTTGTCGATGATGTTGGCATGGACCTCCACCCCCATGTAGGCATCGCCGTTCTGGAATGGCGTGATTCGCAGGTCGCCAATGGCTTTTGCGGTTGCACCCAACAGCACCACCTTGCCCTTGAACGCGTCGGGCGGAGTTGCGTGCGAGATCACATCCCACATCGAGTAATGGGGATAGCTTCCATAGGGTCCAACGTAGTTGATGATGGCCGTGCCATCACGCGACGGATGTAGGGGATGCTTGCCAAATTGAATTCGCTCCAGCCCGTTCTCTGCGATATAGGCTGCGATATCCTGATCCGGAATCTGCTCGTACTCCCGCAACACCTGCATCGCGAGCGAAGGAAAGAAGTCCTGGTCGCGGTATCGCATGATCAGCAACGCATGCCGCAGTGTTCCGTCCGGATCCGGATTGATGTCGATGAACCCATACGATACTGCAGCCTCGGCGAGCTTGGTGATGTTTGCTTCCGCTCCCGCCGCCACCGTCCCGCCATTGTTGATCCACGCTTGTGCGAGGTCGAACTCTTTTCCGTCTTTCGACTTCACCTTCAGCACCTGTGGAAATGACTTCGCCCACACGATATTGAAGTACTCTTCCTCGAGCTTGGGATCCGCGTTCTTGGCGCGCTCGCTGTCGAGAAAGAGATGGCCTAAAACGACGTTGCCTGCCGTCTTCAGCGAAGCAGCAAAGGCACCGTCCTGGTCGCTCTCGCCTTTGAGTCGTTTGATTTCCTGATCAACATTCGGTGGCGCACCCGCCCCTAGCCGACCCTGCAGACGATCCAAAGCTTGCGTAGCGGAATTGCTCTCAGGAGTTGGGAAGGTCGCGTCAAAGGCCACCACGCGCGCGCCCTCTTCGTTGAGTCTCCTTACCAGGTCGGCATACGATCGGCGAGGCAAGGGGAACGAGCCTTCGTGCTGAAGCGTTTTTTCATCAATGCCGACGATGACAATGCGCTCATCGGGCAGGCGCGCCCCGCGCAGTTCAAAGCGGGTATCGAGAAGGCTCTGCTCAACGTTTTGCAGAAAAAGGAAACCGGCACCGCGGTTTCCCCCGATGCCGGCAAATGCAAATAGAAGTAGTCCCGCCGCTGTGACCAGCAGCGCGAGAGCCATGTCAATCTGGCGAGTCGAAACCCGGCTCAGCCATTGGGACCAGCGCTGCGAATTTGGCGTCATGAGCGCCCTGTCGGGCCAGTACTTTGATACTCGTTTCGGTGGCTGCTTTAATGCTTACTGGTTCGCCCGCAAATCATCCGCACAGCTTCGGATTCGGATTCGTCTGGCAGTTTGGCACCCGCGGCGCGGCAGCACCTCCGCTCGAATTCAGCTGCGTATATCCGACAGCCCATCCCGTCGCCGCTGCTCCGATGCCGATGATCAAATTGCGCACCAGATGCGGGTGGACTGACGGCAACGGCCCATCTGGAACGTTCGTATCCGTCATAGTCGCCTGCAACACATCCGGTGGCGCCTGGCTCGATTGGAAACCAGCCGCCGGAATCTCCGAACTGATGACCACCATCTGCCCTTCACTCACGGCGATGGAATTGTTGCCGTCCGCCTGGCCCGAATTGCGCATGATCTTGGCGTTCGCCGAGGGTGTAACCATCACTTTTCCGCGATAGCAGATCACCGTAGTCCGGTCAGCGTCATAGCCGACATAGAAGTCCGTGCCAACCACGCCGATCACCGCGTTCGGAGTCTTGATCTCGAACTTTCCGTTCGGCTGTGTAATCTTCACAACCTTGCTCCGGACCTTGCCGAAATCCATTTCCAGTGACGTCTGTTGCGAGGCAGCATCGTGCTGAACCACGCGCAGTTCACTATTCGAGCCGAGACTCAGGATCGAACCGTCCTTCAAACCCGCGCGCAACCGGCCCGACTTCTGCGTTTGCAGCAGGTCATTAAAGTCGAGATCGTCTTTCACCTTCGCTGGCTTCGCATTGCGCGTCGCAGCCGGAACCAGCGCGTTGATCTGCCCGGCATGATCGCCCGACGCAGACTGGCAAACGGCCGGGAATGGAGAAAGCAGCAGGCAGAGAACGGCCGCGGTCAATCGTTTACAGGTATTCAAGTGGGTTTCTCCCCTAATTTTTCCTGAAAATATGGAGGACTGAGCGAATTCTGCCAGAGTACGAAGGAAAGTCAACGTTACGAGCCGTGGGATTGATCACTCTGGTTACACGAAAGTCGCAGCACCGTAGTTCCACGCCGCCCGCCGTATTACATTCGCAACTGCGGTAAGGTCATTCGCGTGAGATATCGCACTCACAATGCGAGATCTCGCATCCCTCGTTCCCTGCATGCGCACAGCGCAACATCGACGGCTGTTGATCTTCCTCGGCGTGCTCGCGCTGGGTTGTGTCGCAATCATTCTCCAAGCCTGCGGCGGTAGTGCCACAACTCCCGCGACGCCAAGCACGTCGCCGGCCGCGCCCCTCTCTGCCTCGGAAGTAGATACGATCGTCCAGAATGCGGTGCTCTCAGTGAACGTGCCGATCGTGGTCGCAGTTACCGATCGCACCGGCGCCATCCTGGCGGTCTTTGAAACTCCTGGTGCACCTGCCACCGCGACCGGTAATTTTGGAGCGGTTGTCGACAGCCACGAGCTAGCCGTTTCACTTGCGAGAACCGCCGCCCTTTTCAGCAACGATCAGGCACCGCTTTCGAGCCGCACCGTGCGCTTCATCAGCGGGATTCATTTCCCTCCGGGCGTTTCCTTCGCCCCGAACGCGGATCTCTACGGAATCGAGAACACGAATCGCGGCTGCCCGCTGAACGCCACCTTCAATCCCGGCAAGACAATCAGTCCGTCGCGGTCTGTGAATGGCGCAAATGTCGGCCTCGGCATCACCACCGGGAGAGTCGACGTCATGGACAGCGACCCAACCGCTGTCAACCCGGGTGGGGTTCCGCTTTTCAAAGGCGGCCACGCGGTCGGTGGCATCGGAGTGGTGAGCAGCTCAGCGAGTGTCTCTGAGTTCGCTGCCTTCTCGGGGGCGTCCCAATCGGGATTTCTGCCTACCGCTTCCCAGCTTCCACCCCCAGGGGTTGTCATCATCGGAGGAATCTCGTTACCGTTTGTAAACCAGACGGTGATGCCGCCCGGCGTTGCTGCCGGATCCGCTGGTGGAAGCTACGTCTTTGGTCCCATGGCAGGCGGACTTCCGCCTGAAGGCGATCTCGTTGGCCCCAACGGTGGGGTCGGCGGCCTGACTCAATCCGATGTAGCTGCCATTGTGAGCCAGGCGGTTACGACGGCAGACCTAACTCGTGCGGTTATCCGGCTGCCCTCGGGCTCACGCACTCACATGACCATCGCCGTCGCCGACCTCGACGGCACCGTGCTCGCACTTCACCGGATGCCGGACGCCACCGTCTTCAGCATCGACGTCGCCGTGGCGAAGGCCCGCAACGTGATCTATTTCAGCAGCACTGGCTCATCTGATTTGTCGGGCGTTCCCGCGGGCACTGCGGTCACCAATCGCACGATCGGCTTCGCAGCCCAACCTCTGTTTCCTCCCGGAATTGATGGATCGAATCCTGGCCCTTTCTTCACTCTCTATACGCAGGACCTGGCGAACCCCTGCACGCAAGGTTCGCAAGCACTCAATTCGAATCAGAGCGGGATTGTTTTCTTCCCAGGCAGCCTTCCTCTTTATAAGAATGGCGTTCTCGTCGGCGGTCTGGGTGTAAGCGGCGATGGCGTCGATCAGGACGACTACGTCACCAGCGCCGGAGCCAACGGCTTCGAAGCTCCTGCAAACATCCACGCCGATCAGGTCATCATCGACACCGTTCGCCTGCCTTACTTGAAATTCCCGCGCAATCCTACCAACTAGCTGGTCTCTTGCTAGCTCAAGCCGAGCTAGACTTTCAGTTATATCGATACGTATAAATACTCACTAGGACGTTACTTTTGCCGAGCCGTGGTACACGCATTCGCCCACACCACCGTAGTCTTGTCGACATCCTCGAGCGCTATTACTGTCCCTAGTAGAGCAAGCGTCGTACCCAGTTACGTCGCAACACAGCCACTGAACGCAGTCCATAACAACTAGAAAACATGCTTTGCCTGTAAGGGTGGGGCATTCCGACAACCTGCATCCTTCGTCCCCCATCGGCAGGCGTACGCGCCATACGGACTGCCGAAAGAAAGGAAGCAACCGTGGAACTCAGGAATTCTCTGCCTTCCGGTAAGTCTTTCGTCAATCCCGTTCTCTGCGTTTCGCCTCGACTCCTCAATATTGTCCGCTGGTCGTGGATCATCCTCACCCTGATGAGCTCTGTCTACTGGGCAGTTCCGGCCCAAGCCAGCAGCAACGGTATCTCGGGATTTTCAGGAATGAACGGCTCGACCTGCACTTCCTGTCACAGCGGAAGCACCAGCAAACCGACGGTCACCCTCACGGGACCGACCAGCGTGGCGTCGGGCTCCACGAACAGCTACACCATTTCAGTTAGCGTCATCTCTTCTGGGAACGGCGGAGTCGACGTCGCCGCCTCAGCTGGCACGTTTGCCGCCGGAACCGGCACAAAGGTTTCCAACGGCGAGATCGTCCACAGTGCACCAAGCAGCACTCATAGTTGGACCTTTAGTTGGACGGCCCCCACCGTGACCGCCACCACCACCGCGACCTTGTACGCGGCCGCCATCGATAGTTACGGCGGTGGCACTGGAACGATCAAGCAGGCGATCACTGTGAACGCCGCGGCTCCTGTGCCCACCATCAACGTCAGCCCGGCCACCCTGTCGTTCAATTACCAGAGCGGAGGAAGCATCCCGCCTTCTCAGAACGTTGCCGTCAGCAGTAGTGGCACGGCGTTTACCTACAACGTCTCCACCTCAGCGACGTGGCTTACGGCCACGCCGGCCAGCGGTTCCACTCCAGGCAGTGTCGCAGTGTCTGTCACACCGGGATCCCTTGCTGCCGGTACATACACCGGCACAGTTTCGATTTCATCCGCGACCGCGTCGAACAGTCCAAAGACCGTCGCTGTCACGCTAACTGTCACTGCGGCGGCCCTCCCGACGATTTCGGCCAGCCCGGCCAGCCTGAACTTCGCCTATCAAATCGGTGGCAGCACGCCTGCCTCACAAACTGTCGCGATTGCGAGCAGCGGTATTGCAGTGGCCTTCACCACTGCCACTTCCGCGACCTGGCTGTCCGCGACACCTGCCAGCGGAACGACGCCGGGCAATGTGACTGTGTCAATCAATCCCTCTGGACTTGGCGCGGGCAGCTACACCGGGAACGTGACGATCAACTCCGCGGGCGCTTCCAATAGTCCGAAGTCGATCCCAGTCTCCTTGACTGTGACGTCGGCTCCGATCACCACGCTGACGGTGAGCCCCGCCAACTTGTCGTTCAGCTATCAAACAGGTGGAGCAGTGCCTGCCAGTCAATCCATAAATGTCACCGGTGGCAGTGCCTTGAGTTACACGGCGACATCTTCTGGATCGTGGTTAAGCGTCACACCAAGCGGCGGAAATACACCAGGCAGCCTGACAGCCTCTGTGAATCCGAGTGGTCTCGCGGCAGGCAGTTACAGCGGCACCATCACTGTGACAGCATCCGGCGCTTCGAACTCACCGCAGAAGGTCGCGGTCTCTCTCACAGTGACAGCTCCCCCTGGGAACCCGTCGCTGAACATCAGTCCGGGAACTGTATCCTTCAGCTACCCTGTGGGCTCGACAACTGCGGGCACGCAGAAGGTGTCAGTTGCCAGCAGCGGATCGGTTCTCAATGTGAACGCTGTCGCCGCTGGAGGAGCGTGGCTCAGTGTCACTCCTGCGTCCGGCTCGACACCCGCAACGCTGACCGTAACTGCGAATCCTTCAGGCCTCGCAGCAGGAACCTACAACGGAACCGTTACTGTCACCTCCGGCGGGGCCTCAAACACTCCGCAAACGATTCCCGTCAAGTTGGTGATCACCACTACCACCGGCACCGGCAAGCTCAGAGTCTGGCCGCCTCGCGCAGCCTACTTCGAGTACGAGTCGGGTCATTCCATGCCTTCATCACGATCCCTCCGCGTGATGAGTACCGGCTCGCCTCTCAGCTTCACGGCTGCTGCGCACGGAGGAACGTGGCTGTCGGTGACTCCTTCGGGAGGCACGACTCCAGGATCACTGAGCATCTCCGTCGATCCCACGGGCCTGGCTTCGGGAACGTACTCCGGGACGATCGCTATCTACGCAAACGGCGCCGCAAGCGTGAATCTGCCCGTCGTTCTCAAAGTAGCTTCCGGGGATGACGGCGGAGGTGGCGACGACGGCGGCGACGACACCGCATCGAACAGCGGTGACCGTCTTCGTGCGTGGCCGTTCGCCTACGATCCGGCTTCGTCGAATAGCGTGGCCTCATCCTGGATGGACAACACCGGCGTCTCCTCATCCGCCGGAAACAACTCTGATATGCGCAATCAGGGTCTGTTGCTCTCGAAGACCAGTGCCGCGTCAAACCAGGCGCAAGCTGGTGTCGTGATCCGCGACGTTGAAGGAATGTCGGTGACCGAACTTGGTTATGACATCCGCAACGGCGGGCAGTGCACGGCAACTACTCCGCGGTTCGCAGTCGTGACCACGGACGATGTCGTTCACAAAACCGGATGCGCAGCCGGAACGTCGCAGCCGTCCCCGGGTGCAGGATGGAAGCGGCTCCGCTTCGATCCTGCAAACCCGGCACAGATGAACCCGCCCGTCGCTCCAGGCAGCAAGGTCAAGAGCGTCTATGTGCTGATGGACGGCGGTCCGGAAACGGGTGCCAGCATCGTGGTACTCGATAACGTCGACATCAACGGCAAGATCATCGGCAAGCAGTAGCCGAATCTGCCACAACTCAGCGGGCCGGCTTCAGTTTTCCCAGAGGCCGGCCCGTTGTCTATTCGCGCAAATCTTTCCTACGCGTTTACTGCCCCCCAGACGTATCCCACGAGAGTCTTGTCGCCCGTCGCGTCTGCATGCTGTACTACTACATTCAGCAATTCGCGCTGGGACTCTCCATGAGCTTGGTAGTCATGAAGTTTGGCGGCACTTCCGTCGGAAGCGCCGAGCGCATCCGGCAGGCGGCCACCATTGCGCAGCGCCATGCACAAGGTGGCGCCCCGGTAGTTGTCGTGGTCTCCGCCCTCTCGAAAGTCACCGACTTGATTCTGAGCGTGCTGAATTCCGCGCGCACGGGTAATGGCAAACAGATGGAAGACGGTCTCCTTCAACTGCAAGCACGCCACGAACAAGTCGTCGCTGAACTATTCTCTGGCTCGACGAAAAAGGCCGTCGCCGCCGAAGTACAGTCCACACTTCATCGCTTACGCGAACTATCCTCTGCACTGCTGCTCCTGGGATCAGCCACCGCCCAGGTAATGGACATGGCTCTTCCTCTCGGCGAGCAAATGTCCGCGCACATCTTCGCAGCCTGCTTAAACGAACTTGGTGCCAAGGGCGTATTCGTGAATTCCGCCCGAGTCCTTGCCACCGACGACAAGTTCGGCGACGCCGCCCCCGACATGGAAACCACGGCCCGCCTCTGCAACGACGTTCTTAACCCGCTTCTGCAGCAAGGCAGCATCCCGGTCGTCATGGGTTACAGCGGCGCAACTTCTTCGGGCCAGGTAAGCACCCTCGGCCGGGGCGGCTCCGACTACTCGAGCACGATTCTCGGCGCGGCGATGAAGGCGCATGAAGTCTGGATCTGGACTGACGTCGACGGCGTCCTAACCGCGGATCCCCGCGTCTGTCCCGACGCGCTCACCCTGTCCGAGATCACATTCGCCGAAGCCATTGAGCTCTCGTATTACGGCGCGAAGGTCATCCATCGCAAAGCGATCTGGCCTACCATGGAGCGTGGCATCCCCGTTTGGATCAAGAACTCATTCAAGCCGGAAGTCCCGGGTACCAAAATCGTCGAGCATCTGCCCGAGAGCACACGGCCCGTGAAAGCCGTCACCGCCGTGACGCAAGCATCGCTGGTCACGCTGACCACGCGCCGCGATGTTCATTTCGCCGAAATCTTCGGCCGCCTCTTTCTGCGCTTGGGTCACGAGCACGTGGACGTGCTCTTCTCTACACAATCCTCTTCCGAAGATTCGCTAGGACTAGTCCTGCGTGAAGCCGATACCGAACGCGTGGTTCACGCGATCCAGCGACTCTTCCGAACAGAGCTCAAACACGGAATCCTGAATCCAGTAACCGTTCATCGTGACATCGCGGTCATCGCCGTCCTCGGCTCCGGCATGAAGGGCACGTGCGGTATCCTTGGCCGACTGTTCTCGGTCGTCGCTCGCAACAATGTCAGCGTGATCGCCGTAGCTCAGGGCGCCAGTGAACTGAACATTTGCTTTGCAGTGACGAACTCCCGCGTCGACGACGTCGTGCGCGCCGTCCACCAGGAGTTCTTGAGCAGCGCCCCGACAGCTACGGTGGTTTAGTACTTGCACCCCGAATGCTTTGTATCAGGGCGCGCCTTCAGGCGCGCCGCAGGGACGCGCGACCGATGACGCCTTTAGGCGCTGGGATTTTTTGGCCCTTTGCAGAAGATTCATGGATAAAAAACAAGTTCGAGTCGGCATTGTCGGTTTCGGCACGGTAGGTCGCGCCACCGCCGACATCATCGAAAAGCATCGTGACCTCATTGCTCACCGCAGCGGAGTAGCACTCACGGTGACCGCCGTCTGCCGCCGCTCCAACATCGAACCGGCAACCGCCCCTTCAAACGCACGTACCTATTCCGACTGGAAACAGCTTCTCCAAGATCCCAACGTCGACGTAGTCGTGGAAACCATGGGCGGCACCGGCGATTCGCTCCAACTCGTGCGCGGCGCGCTCGAACAAGGCAGGCCCGTCGTTACGGCCAATAAAAATCTTCTGGCCGGCCACGGCGACGAACTCTTCGCCCTAGCTGTCTCCCGCAACTTGCCGATCGGCTTCGAAGCCAGCGTTGCGGGTGGCATCCCGATCCTCCGCGTCATTCACGAATCCACCGCCGGTGATCGTCTGCGCTCGGTGCACGGCATCCTGAACGGGACTGCCAACTACATCCTGACCCAAATGGAGAGCCGCGGGATCGAGTTCGCGGAAGCCCTCGCCGAAGCCCAGAAAGCAGGTTTCGCGGAAGCCGACCCTTCCTTCGACATCGACGGGCAGGACGCTCGCGACAAACTCTGCATCCTCGCGCGCATGGCTTTCGAAGGCGGCCTAGACGTCGCGCGCGTCCCGACGTACGGCATCCGCCACATCCGCGCCATCGATATCCACTCCGCGAACCGTCTCGAAAGCACCATCCGGCTGGTGGGCTCCGCTGAGCAAACGGACGACGGCCTCGAAGTTTCGGTGCGCCCATGGCTGGTCAGCCGGCGCTCGATGCTTGCGAAAGTCGAGGGCGTGAACAACGCCGTCTTCCTTGTCGGCGACAAGATCGGCACGCAGATGTTCTACGGCCGCGGCGCCGGTGGAGACGCCACTGGTTCTGCCGTCGTCTCAGACCTCATCGAAATCTCCCGCGACTTCGCCGCCGGACAACTTAACGCAAAGAACATTCCCGGCTTCTTGAGTTCGCACGCCTTGCCTTTGTCCGACCGTCCCAAGCCCGTCAGTTGGTATCTCCGACTCACGGTTAAAGACCAGCGCGGCATTGTGGCCCGCGTCGCCGAAGTCATTGCCCACGAATCAATCAATATCGATTCCCTCGAGCAGGAACCTCACCTCCCCAAGGACCGAGTTTCATTCGTAATCACGGTCGAACCCGTGTCCGAACCGGTGATCCGCCGTGCCGTGAACACCATTAACGAGTTCGATTTCATGGTCGAGCCTGTCCTTCTTTTGCGGATCGAGGAATAAGCTTTATAATGGAACCGACCGACCGTCCGGTCCGAATGTGCTTGACTCCGCGCCCGCGAACATTTACAAACATCGGGTACTCGTTGGTGCCTATGCAAGCCTTCGCACCCAACTCGACGCGAATTATCCGGAACAGCCGACTCGTTCCCGCCGTCGTCGTACGAGTATCTGTAGGAACAGACTGCAGCGGATGATGTAACCCTCAGCCAAGCTTCTGAACGGGCCATCATCCAATCAAGGATGATGGCCCGTTTGTTTACAAAAGTTCGCGGACGTCGAAAGACCTGGAACTATCTTGAGTCGATGGAGCGGCGGCCGTCCCCGCCCATCGGCCGCAGGGCCCGCATTAAACGAGGAGTAACGATGACCAAGACCGGCGCACAAATTCTCTGGGAATGCCTGGAGCGCGAAAACGTCACGCACGTTTTCGGCTATCCGGGCGGAGCCATCCTGCCTGCCTACGACGCCCTCAAGCACAGCAAGATCCATCACGTTTTGGTGCGCCACGAGCAAGGCGCCACCCACATGGCCGACGGCTACGCGCGCGCCAGCGGCGAGGTCGGAGTCGCCGTCGCCACGTCCGGCCCCGGAGCCACCAACATGGTCACGGGCATCGCCACCGCCATGCTCGACTCCTCCCCTATCGTCTGCATCACCGGCCAGGTTGGCAGCAAACTCATCGGGTCCGACGCCTTCCAGGAAACTGACATCACCGGCGTCACTCTTCCCATCACCAAGCACAACTATCTTGTAACGCACGCCAGCGAAGTCGCCCGCACGATCCGCGAAGCCTTCTACGTCGCGCGCTCCGGGCGCCCGGGTCCTGTTTTGGTTGACATCACCAAAGACGCCCAGCAGACTACCTGTGAATTCGATTGGGACGCAGCCAAGCCGCAGCTTCCCGGCTATCGGCCCGACCTTTCTCCCGACGCAAAGGAGTATGAGCAGGCCCTTGAGCTGATCCAGAACGCGAAGCGGCCCGTGATTCTGGCAGGCCACGGCATCATCATCTCGGGCGCGATGAAAGAAGTCCGTGATTTCGCCGAGCGCAGTGGAATTCCTATCGCCCTCACGCTGCTCGGCCTCGGCGCATTCCCTGCATCGCACCCGCTCAACCTCGGCATGATGGGCATGCACGGCGAAGCCTGGGTCAACCACACGATTCAGGAAGCCGATCTTCTCCTTGCCTTCGGCATGCGATTCGACGACCGCGTCACGGGCAACCTGAAAACCTACGCGCCAAACGCGAAGAAAATTCACGTGGAAATCGACCCGGCCGAGATCAACAAGAACGTGAAGGTCGACGTGGCCCTGGTCGGCGATTTGCGCGAAGTCCTCGACGAACTTCTGCCGCACGTCAAGTCCGTCAATCGCAGCGACTGGCTCGACTTCATCGACCAGATGAAAGGTGACGCAGCGGTCCGCGATATTCAGAATCTCCCCGACAATGGTCACCTCTACGCCGCACACGTCATCAATGATCTTTGGCATGAAACGCGCGACGTCGACTCTATCGTCGTCACCGACGTTGGCCAGCACCAAATGTGGGAGGCGCAATACTACAAGCACGAACGCGCCCGCTCGCTGATCACGTCCGGCGGCCTGGGGACTATGGGATTTGCTCTCCCCGCTGCAATCGGCGCTAAGGTCGCACGACCTGGCTCAGAAGTCTGGGTCATAGTCGGTGATGGCGGCTTCCAGATGACCATGTCCGAACTCGCCACCATCGTGCAGGAAAACCTGAAGGTCAACATCGCCATCATCAACAACGGCTTCCTTGGGATGGTGCGCCAGTGGCAAGAGTTCTTCTACGAACGCAACTACCAGGCAACGCCCTTGCTCAATCCCGACTTCGCCAAACTGGCCGACGCCTACGGCATCCGCAGCGCAACCGTCACCCAGCGCTCTGAGGTCGTGCCCACGGTGCGAGATGCTCGCCAACACGATGGTCCCATGCTGATCAATTTCAAAGTGGAGCAGGAAGACACTGTCTACCCGATGGTGGCCGCGGGTGCCTCGCTGCACGAGATGATCCGCCGCCCCAGCCCGATCGTGGAAACGGCGGCCGACGAGTAAACCAACATGATGAACACATTCGTGGTCTACGTGGAAAACAAACCCGGCGTCCTCACCCGCGTCGCTTCCCTGTTCCGGCGCCGCGCCTTCAACATCGACTCGCTCACGGTCGGCCGCACCGAAAAGCCAGAGGTCTCGCGCATGACCATCACTGCCGAGGCCGACCGCGACCAGGCGCGCCGCATCGAGGCCAACCTCTACAAACTCGTCAATGTTCTGCTGGTCGAGAACATTACCAATCAGCCTGCCATCGTGCGCGATTTAGCCATGATCAAGGTGGCCGCCACTCACGAAGCGCGCTCCCACGTTTTGGAGCTAGCGAGCGTGTTTCGTGCGAGAGTAGTCGACGTCGCACCGGACTCTCTAACCATCGAGATCACGGGCGCCGAGGACAAAATCGACGGCCTGCTCGAAGTTCTCAGGCCTTATGGCGTGCTGGAAATGGTGCGCACAGGTATCGTAGCCATGCGCCGCGGCAGCAAATCGTCCGTCGTATCTTCAAACGGAAGCGCCCTAGCACACGTCGCCGCCGATGACGACGTCTCGTACTCGGTGTAACTGGGCCAGAGCTTGGGAACGGTACGACTTCAGAGTCTGCGGAAAAGTCTGCCTCGAGCAGGTCTTGGGAAGGGCACGACTTTAGTCGTGCCGCTTCTGCTTAGGAATGTGTCAGCGCTTTAGCGCCTGAGGTCTGCTCTTTCGTCTTCGACGACTCTTGCGTGGCCTGTTTACATACAGAGGCCTCGACTTGCCTTCCGGCCCCTTCGACTCCACGCACTACGACGGATGCGACTCCCCTAAAATGCAGCGCACCGTATCCCGCGCAATCAACAACTCCTCATCCGTAGGAATCGCATAAACCGCCAGCTTCGATGAATCACTGCTGATCAATCCCTCTTTGCCGACAGTCTTCCGATTTCTCTCCGCGTCGAGCGCAATCCCGGCCCACTCCATCCCCGTGCAAATCTGCCCTCGAATCTCCGGAGAGTTCTCCCCGATGCCGCCGGTGAACACCAATGCGTCAGCCCCGCCCATGCACGCCAGGTAAGCACCGATGTACTTCCGCGCTCGGTAACAGAAAATATCGATGGCCAGCC
>DASRDJ010000366.1:0-16628 GCA_035652655.1 Terriglobales bacterium | reverse complement strand
AGGTCGCGAAATCGCGCGCTTATGGACTGGGGATCCCGCGGGCTATCGCACGAATCTCCCATTTGCATGGGGAGCGCAGCCCCATAACGGGTTGATCTACTTCAACGACATCAACTCCGGCCTCTGGATTGTTAAGCTGGGCCAGCCAACATTCAAGGGTTCCACGACAGCGCCGGGTCTTCCATGATGGGCTGGATTTTACGCAGGTGTACTTTTCCCGTCGTTGTCTGTTTGCTCGCCTTGCAGTGCGTCGCACAGGAAGCGCCGTCCGGCAAAACCTACTTCGTCTATCTGGTATGCGAAGGCGCGGACAAGATCGCGGTAGTGCGCTTCGGGCCGGATGGTGCCAAGGTCGATCACACACTTCACACGGGCATGATGCCCGGTGCTGATATCAGTGGACCGCACGGGATCGTCATGTCTCCGGATCGCCAGTTCTATTACGTGACCATTGCTCACGGCAGGCCGTATGGGCAGGCTCTTAAATACCGCACGAAAGATGACGCACTAGTCGGGCACGTAACCCTGGGATACTTTCCGGCGACCGTCGACATCACGCCCGACGGAAATTTCATCTACGAAGTTAACTTCAATCTTCATGGTGACATGGTCCCGTCCTCCGTGTCTGTGGTGGCGACCGATGAAATGGTGGAAGCGGCACGCATACCTACGTGTGTGATGCCCCACGGCTCGCGCCTCAATCCGGCCGGAACAAAGCAATACTCGGCTTGCATGATGGACGACCTGCTGGTCGAGATTGATACATTGAAGTTCGCTGTCTCACGGCACTTCACATTAAGCAAAGGAAAAGAAGCCGGTGCGCCGGGGCCTCCGCCCCAGGATCATCACACGATGACCGACGCTACTTGCAGTCCGACCTGGGCGCAACCGGCGCCAGACGGGAGGTCGATCTATGTTGCCTGCAATAAATCGGACGAAATCGTGGAGGTGGACGCCAACTCATGGGCTCTCCGGCGACGCATCCCAGCCGGGTCGGGGGTCTACAATCTCGCGATCTCCAAAGACGGCAAGATGGTGGCCACCAACAGGCGGGGACAATCAGTCTCGGTCTTTGACTTGACTTCGGGACGCGAATTGATGCGGCTGCCAACCAAGCGCAAGGTGCCCGACGGTGTCGTGATCACGCCCGACAGCCTTTATGCATTCGTTGCGGTTGAAGGCATCGGTTCAGAGCCGGGTACCGTGGAAGTGATTGACCTCCGTTCTCTCAAGACCGTGACGATTGTAGACGTGCCGGAGCAGGCGGTGGGAATCGATTTCTGGAGAGTCGAAGCCGCCACTGCTCCTCGCTAGTATGTTTGCGCGAGGATTCTGAGTTCACAGAGGGACG
Source organism: Terriglobales bacterium (assembly GCA_035652655.1). GTDB lineage: Bacteria > Acidobacteriota > Terriglobia > Terriglobales > Acidobacteriaceae > Gp1-AA133. The sequence goes on along the minus strand of DASRDJ010000366.1, from coordinate 15,277 downwards.
GCTTGGTTATCGTCTTGATGGGCGTTTCTGGGGCAGGGAAAAGCACGGTGGGGTCGCTGCTGGCGTCCGATCTGGGATGGGACTTTGCCGACGCCGATGACTACCACTCCGCGGAAAACGTGGAAAAGATGCGCCAGGGTATGCCATTGACGGATGCCGATCGGGGACCATGGCTCGAGAAGTTGCGTGCCCGCATCGTGGAGTGGATGGATGCAGGAAAGAGCGGCGTGTTGGCCTGCTCTGCGCTGAGGCATGCCTATCGAGATCAGTTGCGCGTGAATCAGCAGGTGCGCTTCGTTTATCTGAAGGGCGAGCGTGACCTGCTGTCTGAGAGATTGCTTCAACGGCCCGGCCACTATATGAAACAACCCATGCTGGAGAGTCAGTTGGCGACGCTCGAAGAGCCGCTCGATGCGGTCACCGTGAGTGCGAAATCAACTCCGCGCGAAATTGTTCGGGAAATTCGAAGAAATCTAGCCTTAGCCTAGGACGCACGTTGCCCTCAACGAGCTTCAACGACTTGCCGGCGGAACAGGCGGAATTAAACGCGGCCGTGGTACGCACCCTGACCTGGCGACTCGTGCCGTTTCTTTTTCTGCTCTACATCGTCGCCTATCTCGACCGGATCAATCTTGGATTCGCTGCACTGCAGATGCAGAGGCAACTCGGTTTCACAGACTTAATGTACGGTTTGGGTGCCGGCATCTTTTTCGCCGGTTATTTTCTGTTCCAGGTTCCCAGCAACCTGGTGTTGATGAGAGTCGGCGCGCGGCGGTGGATCGCCGTGTTGATGGTGACGTGGGGAATTATTTCCGCGTCCATGTGCATGGTCACGGGTACGCGAAGCTTTTATGCGCTTCGCTTTCTGCTGGGTGCAGCGGAAGCGGGCTTCTTTCCGGGAGTCATCCTTTATTTGAAGACCTGGTTCCCCGCAGGGGCGCGTGCTCGCACCGTGGCGAGGTTCATGACTGCAGGCCCGCTCTCAGGCGTGGTGGGTGGTCCGCTGTCCGGGGCATTGCTCGGCTTACAAGGCAAGTCGGGAATGGCTGGATGGCAATGGATGTTTATTCTGGAGGGGCTGCCTGCCATCGTGCTGGGGGCGATTGCCTGGACCTATCTGGTTGACCGTCCTGCGGATGCACCTTGGCTGACCACTGAGCAGAAATCATGGCTTCAACAAGTTCTGCAAAACGAGACTAACGCCATTGCGCAGAGCCATGGGCGGGGTGCGATTCAAGTTTGGCCAATTCTGATTCTGTCGCTCGTCTACTTCGGACTGAATACAGTGTCATACGGTGTAAGCCTGTGGTTGCCAACCCTGATCAAGAGCTTGTCGGGCATGAGCAATTTCGCGATCGGCGTCTTGACCGCGATACCTTACGTAACGGCAGCGGTTGCGATGGTCATTGTGGGTTTGCATTCGGACCGGTCGGGCGAGCGTCGGTGGCACACGGCAGTGCCCGCGTTCGCAGGTGCGCTGGCAATGAGCATCGCGGCGCACACTAGTTCGGTCGGTGCGATGACGGCCCTGATCAGCGTCGCCGTGTTGGGAGTTTTTTCCATGATGGGGCCGTTCTGGGCCATGCCGACGTCAGCCCTTTCCGGAACCGCTGCCGCCGTCGGGGTCGCGGTGATTAACTCCGTTGGCAATCTCGGCGGATTTTTTGGGCCCTATGTGATCGGGGCGTTGCGCAATGCGACCGGCAGTTTCAGGGCGGGACTGCTGCTTGTGGGAGGCGCATTGGCTGTTAGCGGATGTCTGGCGCTGACGTTGACGGATCGCAAGCGCGCAAGCGAATCGCGCTGACATGAGTTGGTAAACGTAAAAAGATCGGTTGGCGTATTTGACTACTGCACGGTCTGCGCGTAGCGCGAGTTGAGCGTTTCTTCCAGGAAATCCAAAACCATTTCAGCTGCCGCCAGGTAGCTGGAGTTCTGCGGCGACTGCGGGGTGCGTCGTTCCTGCGCAATCAGACTGCGCATGTGCGCGATCACTTCGGCGCGCTGCTCCGGATTCGGTTCAGACGCGACCATGCGACACAGATCTTGATGTTTGAGGTGGTCTTGAAGCGCGGGCATAGTGGTGTTCTCCGCTGGAACGCTATTACGACTTCGAGGGATGTTACTCGGGGGAAGAGTCAAGCCTGATTGCCGACCCGATCGAGCCGTAACGATTGTCACTTCTCCAGGCCTCAAGTGGTATCCCCCGCTGGCATTAGATTGCCGCGATAACAGGGGTAGGCTGGAGGGTCGTTTGGGCCCGTAACGGTACTAAAGGCACTTCCTTTGGGGGTCGCACATCCCATTGGAAATTACTTTTTGTCCAGCCGTGGCGGTATTTTTGCTTGACCCATAACCTCGGTTAAGGGATATTGACCATAGTCGCTGTGGGGTTTTTTGAACGAAATGGGGCTAGATCAGGTGAATCGGACAGGAACGTTTGCGAAAATCATGATGTTGTTTTTCGCATTGCTGTTTATTGCTGTCCTGGTTCATCCCGATGTGGATCTTCTTGATGTGCACGACGTGAAAATCACCTCGGTGCGCGCACAATTCAGGTCTACCGAAACCCAACTTCTGCAGCAGGCTCCCATCCTGTTTTCCCCACCGGTGATCAGCCAAGCAACGGTTTTGGAACAGCTGTGTTTTGCCGGTGAAACAGCTTCCTCCTGCGACGTATCCGCCTTCAGCATTCTTCGCATCTAGCTTCACTCCAACATATTCAGGCACTCGTCTCCCCCGCACCCTGAACCTCTACGTTGGAGGAGAAGTCCCATGTCCAGAGAAGTGTCTGGTCTGAGGCTGTTGTTACACAGTCCGGCCAGTGATCAAGCCTCACTAAGCGAAATCGGTGGAAGTCAGCGCTATCTGCGCTTTGGTTTACTGCTGTTAACCGTTCTTGCAGGAATCGTGGGCACCCAAGCAGTGCGGGTGGCCATGGACAGCGCAGTCGCCTATCTGGAAGGGCAGACTGAACTCGTCCAGAACACCACGGTGGTGTTGATTGCATCTGCGCTCGCATTGGTCGTTCTAGGCTGCTACAGGCGCGCTTTGGAACAACGGCGACGGCTGGTTGTGAAAAAGCGTGTTTTCTCGATCAAGCGGGAGCCCTCTGCCGATTTCTGGAAAGCTCAAGAAGAGGAACGTAAGCAGATTTCGCGCGAGCTCCACGATTCGGTTGGCCAGCTACTGACTGCGAATGGTCTTCAGCTCAGGGCCCTCAAATCGAACCGACTTTTGCCGGAAGAGATGCGCAACGATCTGGAAGAGAGCTGTCGATTGAATGCCGAGGCTCTTCGGCAAGTACGCGACCTGGCGATGGGGCTGCGTCCGGCGTTGCTCGATGATGTCAGCATGGTCGCTGCCCTGGAGTGGCAGGCCCGCCAATTCTCCCGCCAGACGGGCATTTCAGCGCTCGTGGAGGCCAGCGGCGACTCGTCCGACTTGCCGGAAGCGAATCGCGTTTGTATCTACCGTTGCGTGCAGGAAGCCCTCACAAATTGCGCGAAGCACGCGCGCGCGAAGCACGTTCGCATATTGCTCTCCGTCTCGAACACTGCCGCGGACGTCGTCATAGAAGACGACGGAATTGGATTGGATGAAGGCACCTGCTCGAAAGGTCTCGGTCTCATTGGCATGCGGGAACGAGTAGCTGGTGCGCGCGGGACTTTTGCCATCGCCACCCGCAATCAAGGCGGAACCGCTCTGACAGTGCGGATTCCGGTGACTGGAGACGTGCTCGCATGAAACGAATCCGTGTGCTACTCGCCGATGATCACAGTGTAGTCCGCAAAGGCCTTCGCATGCAGTTGCAGCAGCAAGAGCAGTTTGAAGTTGTGGGCGAAGCCGCCGATGGGCGGCAAGCGGTTCAACTCGCCGAATCAGAGAATCCGGACGTAGTCATCATGGACGTAGTGATGCCGGGTCTGGGAGGGATCGAGGCGACCGCTCAAATAGTAAAGCGAAATCCCAAAACTGGGGTTGTGATCTTCAGCATGCATGCCGATGACACCTACCTCTCGCGAGCCTTGGCCGCAGGGGCGAAAGGCTACTTGCTAAAAGACGGCGAAGATCTGGACCTGGTTCGCGCCGTCGAAGCGGCGGCCGAGGGCAAGCCATTCTTCAGCCCCACCATTGCAGGAATCCTGGTGGGCGACTACATGAGGCAATTGCAGCAGCGAGGTCTGCAGGACAGCTACGACCTGTTGACCGAGCGAGAGAAGGAGACGCTGCAGCTGCTGGCGGAGGGGAAGTCTAACAAGGAAGTTGCGCGAATCCTCAATCTGAGTGTGTACACCGTGGAGACGCATCGATCGAACATCATGGAAAAGCTCGATCTCCACACCACCGCTGACATCATTCTGTACGCCGTTCGGAAGAAGCTGATCACTGCCTAGGGGACTTTTTCATGCCTAAAAACCAGGCTCGGACGGCATTTAACAATTTTTTCAAAAGAGGTGGCTGCAGGGCGTGATTAAAAGATTTTTTTACAACTACCAAGATTTTTAACAGTCCCTACTCCCTGGGGGGGATGTTCACTCCGATTCGACCTGAGATACAAAGACAGCAGCAGAGGATGTCCTTGCCCGGCCTGTAAGGCTGGCGCCCCCCGGATAATCTTCTTCACACGTAACTCCCCTTGTTCAAGCATTTAGCGCTGTAAGTGTCCTTAACAAGCTTTGAGTGCCGGGGCTGAGACTTTCGCAGGATCCCTCCCCCTTTGACCTTGCCTGGTCACTCATTCATACGTCTCCGTGCCTTGTTCGTGGGGAACAGCCCGGCGGCGTGGGGTGTTTCACCAAAAATCAGAAAGCTGAGAAGAAATGGACCGAACCATTTCCCGCAGTTCCCCCTACATGAAGCTAGGAATTGACCACTTGCCCAAAGAACTCTGTGGAGGTCGCATGTTTTCAACAAAGCCGTACCACGCTTGGTTGCCAATTCTGCTGGTGTGTCTTGCGGTAGCCGCAAACGCCCAGTCATTCCGGGTGCAGTGCCCGACAACGACAGTCACTCACCCCACAGCATCGAACGTGGAGCCTCCGTACACGGGGGCAACTACTTTTTCGACCAGCTCCGGTGGCTTCCTGACGCCGTCGGCACACGTGAACGGCGCGATCAAGTGCCAGCAAATCTCGGGCGGTGACGGATTCGCGACGATGGGCGACGGAACTCAGACTTACATGTTCTCGTTCGGCCCACTCTCAGGTTTGGCAGATATCGCCGCCGGTAAGCCTGGCACCCAGTTCCCGAACGTGTTCAACACGGTGTACTCAGGTGCGCCGTTTCAGCCTGGTGATCCCGCAACCACAGTTCTGAATGGCGGAGCGTTTACCTACAACGGGGCAATCGGCTTGGTGCCAAACCTCGATGCGAACAATGGCACCGGAACGACAGGCGCACCCGTTGATGGCCATGTCGATCCGCGGCCCATCATGGACGTTGCCGTTCTCAACGGCAACATTCCCGCGCCCCTGATGGCAATCGACGAAGACGACGAATTCTTTTTGACGCTCACCAACGTGGGCCAGGTCATGCGTCCCGACTTGTTCGAACAACACACCGTTCACTTCCACGGCTATCCGAACGCTTCGGGCTTCTATGACGGTGTGCCGGACGCTTCGGTCGCGATCAACATCGGCGGCAGCTTTACGTACTACTACCTTGCGCCTGATGCTGGCACGTACTTCTGGCATTGCCACATCACGCCGCCTGAGCATTTGCAGATGGGCATGGTCGGACAGATTTATGTGCGTCCGCGCCAGAATCGCGTTCCGGTGGGTAACAGCCTCTATGCGGCTCTTCAGCAGCAACAGGCTGACCTACGCACCAAGTGTGACTCGGCCGATATTCTCTGCACCAACCCGCTGCCCGCTTCGAATGCGGTGACACGCGCCGCCAGCGGTAAATACGCCTATAACGACGGCGATGGTTCGACCCTCTACGACGTTGAGTACCCGCTGCAGATTCACGGCTTCGATCCAAACTTCCACTTTGTGGGCATGACGTTCAATCCGGAAGGCTTCACGGATATGAAGGACAAGTACTTCCTCTTGAACGGTCGCAGCTATCCCGACACGGTCACAGATGGTCCGCTGGCCACGATGACGACCGACGGCTCGATGCACTACTCGCAGCCGCTGCCCTCGATCATTAACATTCCGGCTGGCGGCAAAGCCCTGTTGCGGATTTCCGACCTGGATGTAACCGAGTATCAGACGCTGGCCTCGCTAGGTATTCCGATGAAGGTTATCGGCATCAACGCCAAACTGCTGCGCGACCAGTCGGGCAACAACCTGTTCTACAACACCAACTCCATCACGATGGCGGGTGGCGAGTCGATGGACGTGATTCTGGATGCCAGCGACACGACCAAGTACCCACACGGCAGCGTGTTCTTTCTCTACACCCCCAATCTTGATCACCTGTCCAACGACGCGGAGAACTTCGGCGGATTGATGACCGAAGTCCGGATCAATTAGGAGCGCAGCCATGAAAGCGACGAACATGAAGAAAGTAATTACGGAAACTCGACTGCTTCTGGCTACAGTGATGGCAGTGGCGTTGTTCTTCACTGCAACCGCGCACGCTGCGGCTCCTGGCATCACCGGCCCAACCTTCAATTTGCAGGCGTCTCCTGCATACATCACGCAACCCGACGGATCGATGGTCTATTCGTGGGGCTACGGCTGCAACGGAGCACCGGCTGGATTTGCGCCGGCGACAATCCAGACTACCTTCTGTCCGACGATGCAGTTACCTGGTCCTACGTTAATCGTGACCCAGGGCGCCACTGTAACTGTCAATCTGCAGAACAATCTGCCCGCCTCCGCTGGCAATACGTCGATCCTGTTTCCTGGTTTCAACGTAACCACCAGTGGTGGAGTAGCCGGTCTGCTGACGCAGGAAGCCGCTCCGGGCGCAACGGTCACGTACTCGTTCGTCGCGGCGAACGCCGGAACGCACTCTTACTACAGCGGGACGCAAGGCGACCTGCAAGTAGAGATGGGCCTCTACGGTGCGATCATCGTGCTGCCCAGCAGCATTCCGGCCGACTGCACATCGGGCTTGCACGCCTCCAACGGGGCGGCGCAGGCGCATTGGGGTGAGAACGACTTTCGGCTAGCAGCCGCGGCTTTTAACAATGCCAAAGCCTGCTACGACCGCGAATATCTGTTCCAGTTCTCCGAAATGGATCCCAGAATCCATCACGAAGCGTTGGTGCAGGTTAACGCCACCGCCGGTTGCGCGGCTGGAGCTCCAGGTTGCAGCCTGAATGTTGCAACCGAGCCTTATGTTCCCGCTTTCTTCATGATCAACGGCCGCTCAATGCCGGATGACATGGACAGCAACTACGCGTCGCAGTATCCGCACCAGCCCTACAACGGCAACCCGCACATGCATCCGGGCGAACAAGTGCTGTTGAGGATTGTTGGCCAGGGACGCTGGCAGCATCCTTTCCATGAGCACGGAAACCACGTGCGCGTTCTGGCCCGTGACGGCAACCTCATTCTCAGTGCGAGCAACGCAAACGACCTCGCTGGCCCGGCGCTGTTCACCACGACCACGACTCCGGGACAGACGATCGATGGGATCTTCTACTGGACGGGCAAGGGCCTGAACTGGGACCCCTATGGTCATAGCAACCGGGCGGATGTTCCAGACCCGCTTGCGCATTTGACCTGTATCCCGGACGCGAACGGCTATAACACGGGCGCTCCAACGGCGATCAACTACTACGAGTGGTGCCAGGACCACAACAAACCACTTGAAGTTGCACCTTTCGGAGATGTCGCACGCGGTGGTCCCGCGACCTTGCCCAACGCCAATATTCTTGCCAACGGTGCGTGGTACGGCGGTAGCCCCTACCTCGGACCGAACGCGACTGTCCGTGCAGTTGGCCCCACCGGAACTACTCCTCCTTCCGGAACCGTGGCCAACCCTCCCACTGAGGAAGCGGCCTTCGCCTACATGTGGCACTCGCACAACGAGCGCGAGATCACAACCAACAATATCTTCCCGGGCGGAATGATGATGATGATGCTGGTCGATTCCCGGGAATTCCAGATTGATGAGCAGAATTAATTGAGGAGAAGAGCAATGCGATCCAACTATCTCAAAACTTTGAAGACAGCGGTCCTGGCGATATCTGTTCTCCTCCTCGGAGTCAGTGTCTCGGTCGCCCAGCAGCCGATCAATCTGACTGCGGGCCCCACTGCCATCACTCTGTCCGACGGCACTTCCGTGCCGATGTGGGGTTACACCTGCGGCGCAGTGGTCTCGGGTTCAACCGCGACCTGTGCCAAGTCAAATCCCGCGGCGACCGGTTGGTCGCCTGTGGTGATCACGGTGCCCACTGGACAGGGGTTGCAGATCAACTTGACAAACAACCTCTCTTTCGCGAACGGCAACTCGGTGCCGACCTCACTGACAATAGTCGGTCAGTTGGGCGGCGGTCTGGGAAGCCCGCAAGGAACGACGGCTGCCCCGGACCACACGAATGCGCAAGTGACCACTTGGCCAGTGGCTGACCCGACGCCGGTCGGTACGCCGCCGACGCAGGGACCTCGCGCACGATCTTTCGGCACGGAAGTCCTTGCTGGTGCGACCGGAGCCCTGAGCTGGTCCTCAGCGAATCTGAAGCCCGGCACCTACTTGCTCGAATCGGGCACGCACCCGTCGATTCAAGGTCCGATGGGATTGTATGGCGTCGTGATTGTGACCGACGCAGTGACAAAGACTGCGTATCCGGGCGTGACCTACAACGCTGATATCCCGATGGTTCTCAGCGAAATCGATCCGGTGCAGAACAGGTCAGTTGATGCCGCGGTGAATACCCTTGGTTTCGATGAAGCCAATGTCTGGTCTGGACAGCCCGGGAAATGCGGCAATCCGACTTCGGCCAACTACAACACTTGCTATCCACCGGCGGTCAATTACAGCCCGGTGTACTACCTCATCAACGGTGTTGCGTTTAGCAGAGCGAGCGCCAGTGCTTCGTTATTCCCGACTACGCCGGCAACGGGCGTGACCGGCAACGTACTCGTTCGCCTGGTGAACGCCGGTCTGCGTATGCACGTGCCTTCCATCGTTGGGGCACAGACAGGCGCAGGAGCTGCGGGCTTCGCGTTGATGGCCGAAGACGGCAATCCGCTGCCTGGCGTTCCCCGCCTCCAGAACGAAGTCTTCCTGGCCGCGGGCAAAACCTACGACGTGATGATCAATGCGCCCGCCAGCGGCACGGCACTTCCGATCTTCGACCGTCAATTGAGCCTGTCGGGGAACGCGACAGCACGCGATGCAGGTATGTTGGCCTACATCAGCGTGAATGGCGCCGGTCTGCCCAGCGCTCCAGTGCTCGGAGCCGCTGTCGCCAATCCGGACCCCTACACCTCCGTAATCAATGGCCAAACCTTAACCGTTTCCGATCCGTCGAAGGGCGTGATCGCGAACGACGTAAACATTAGCGGAGTGAAAGTTGTCCCCGGTTCGGTGACAGGCGGAACCCTCACCCTGAACACCAACGGTACATTCACCTTTGCTGCCACCGCGGCCACCGGTTCATTCCGGTATTGCGGTAACGGAGCCACGGAGCCGAATTCCGCTTGCACCACGGTGACGTTGGGGGCAGCTCCGATCGAAGCCAGCAGCGGCATCACTTGCACTGCATCTACGTTCACCTCGAATGTCGCAGGGACGCTGAGCATCAAACCCCCGGGCGTGCTCGCGTTCTGTAAGGATGCGTTGGGCTACCCGCTGACGGTTGCCACGTCGCCTGCCCCGACTCTGGCCGGTGGAACGGCCTCGGTAGACCCGGATGGCGGTTTTAACGCGACGGTTGCAGCATCGGGCTCGCACGTTTTGACCTTCACCCCGAAAAACTCGCAGGGCACACCTGGGGCTTCTGCGACAGCCACTTTGGTCTTCCCAGCGCCAAGCAACCTTCAAGTCTCGGTTGTTGACGGCTTGGACCAAACCGTTGTTCTGAACGACTATCGCTGGATCATTGAAGAAGATCGCACCTTCTTCGTCGACCCCAATTGCCAGACGAATCCACTCCCGGCGGGCTGCCCGACGGTTACTCCACAGGGTGCTCCGGCGATCTATGGAACGAACTTCCACACCAGCTACATGCCGATCGTGGCACAGGGCTGCGTCGGAACAATCTCGTGCGAGTCGGGCCAAACCCTTTTGGGCGCCCCAGCAGCGTGCGACATTGGCAACGGCGCTTGCCGCACTGGTGTCGGCACCAAGGCGGAACTAAATCCGAGTCAGGTTTATCTCGACCCCACAAAGCATTACTACATCTCGGTTCTGCCGGGCGACGCGATGGATCCCGGCCATGCGATGGGCGGCGCTCAGATTGGCCCCGGACAGACCAGCGTAAAAGTGCTTGTCGAACCTGAGAACCAGCAGCCCGCAAAGGTCTCGGTGTTTGTATTCGAGGACGACCATCCGCTCAATGGTGAGCACGATGCCAGCGGTGGTATCGATATCCTGTCGCCTAACGAACCCGGTTTGGGAGGGTTCAACATCACGATCATCGACTTGGTCGGTATGTCGGGCGACTCTGCCGGACAGCTGACTTATGACGAGTTCGGCCAACCATTGTCGAATGCCTTGGCGGGAACGATCGATCCTGTCAGTGGCAATGACGCTTGCCCAGTCGTTGCAAATCCCAGAACAGGATTTGACGGAGTGACGAGCGAAACCGGCATCACAGGCATGATCACGGTTTGCCCCCAGTACGAGTCGGACGGCACAACTCTGTCGCCCATGGCCGGCCAGGCGATCGTAGCCAACATGCCGCCTGGCAGATACGGCATCATCGCGACACCGGGAGCTGACCGGATTGCTCGAGGCGAAGAATGGCTGCAGACCAATACGTTGGACGGCGGCCCGGACCATGAAGCATTCATCAAGGCAAACGAACCTGCCTACTTCCAGGAATTTGGACCGGCCGGTTTCCACGTTGCCATCGGCTTTGCTAACCCGGCGTTTATCAATGCTGCTGGTCACAGCCTTTGCACCGGACCCGGTGCGCCAGCGTGTACCCAGACAGTGACCGGAGTCCAAACGGGCGCACGCATGAGCCGGCCATCGGACGAGAGGCTGTACAGCAGCGGCAGCCGCGATACCTTTGGCTATACCCAGTGCTACGCCAGTTTGGGTAGCCCGGATGGCGCTGACATCGCCTTCGCGAAGTGCGATGAAAACGGGGCCTTCACGCTCACAGGTATCCCCGCTGGCGACTGGAGACTCACGGTCTTCGACCAGTGGAACGATCAGATCGTGGATGGCATCACGACTCCCGTGCGAGTGGGCAGCGGTACCAACCAGTCGCTGTGCCACGGACCGGGATCATCCGGCTCGACCTGTGACATGGGAGAAATTGGCGTTCACGGTTGGAAGAACAACCTCTCCACACGGACGTGCGTAGACGTTGGCAACGGAACCCCCGGCAGCGCTCCTGATGGCGTCTGCCAGGATAGCGAACTCGGATTGCCGCTTGTCCCAACCAACGTGCGGTACCGCGACGGTAGTATCTCCAACCTGAACAGTACCGACCTCCAAGGTTTTGCAGGCTTCAACGAGGTATTCCCCATCTTCAACTGGTACGTTGTGGAAACGGACTCCAATCGCTACAAGAACACCGGGACGCACGTCATCAATGACGCCGGTGGGCCGACCGATGGCTCCTCCAAGTGCGGCCAGCAGGGATTCCCTCCGTGCGGAAATTCGGCGCTTCTTCCATTCATGGCAAGAACGCATGAAGATTTCTCCGTGCCCACAAGCCTTCGAGTTCCGGGTGCCAGATATTGCGCCAATGCCGACTGTCCCCCCGGCGACCCTGGATTCGACCCGACATCACAAGCTGGAGGCTCTACAGGGCGTGTCGATCCTGCGTGGGTGACCAGTTATGGTTGGCAGAGCTTCATGGGTCAGAACCAGCTCCTGGAGTTCGGCAAGATACCTTTCCAGGATGGCGAGAATGGCGGAATTCACGGCCACGTCGTGTACGCCTCAACCCGTCCGTTTGACGATCCGGCACTCCTTCTCCAGTTGACTTGGGAGCCGCAGGTTCCGAACGTGACCATCAATCTCTACCAAGAGGGTACAGCGCCTGATGGCAGCCGCTCCCTCACCATGGTGGACACAACCAAGACCACCAGTTGGGATGCTTGGGCACAGGGTTTCCGCTCCGATGGCATTCCGAATATGAACTGCCCGGGACAGGACCCAAGCGACATATTCCTGTACACCCTCACGAACCAGCCGTCGTACCTTGACTGGTACAACTCGCAGCACGGAGGTCCTGCCGTAACTCCGCTGCCGTTCAACTCCCGTTACAAGTGCTATGACGGTATGCACATGTGGAACCAGTTGCAGCCCGCTCCTTATGACGGCATGTACCAGTTCCCCAGCATCGTCGCTCGCAATCCCCAAACCGGAGTTCCTGAGAATCCGGTCACTGGTCAGCCTGCGGGTACCGGAACGCCTGGATCACGCCCTGGCTCGAACTGCACAATCTGTGTGGCTAATCCAGCGGATGGCACGCCGATGTTGCCGGCGGGCAAATACGTAGTTGAGATGATCGTGCCCCCCGGCTACGAATTAGTAAAAGAAGAAGACAAGAACATTCTGCTGGGAGATACCTACACGGCGCCGGTGACGACGCAGTTCGCTGGTTTCGGCAACATCTTCATTATGCCGGACCAGGCTGCGGTCTCCGCCAGCTACAACCCCAACAACTCCCTGATTCCGAGTACGGATGAGGGAGTAACCCCGCGCCATGAGGGCGACACGGGAAGCGTGGAGACTTTCTGGCCTTGCGTGGGTGCTGCCCGCGTCGTGCCTGATTTCATGAGCCTGTTCCCGCAGTCAGGCCAAAACGCGCCCTTTGCCGGGGCCACTCGCCACCTCTGCGATCGTAAAGAGGTCACCCTGGAAGACCAGATGTCGGTACTGGCGAAGTTCTACGTGTTCAGCTCGACGCACATCGCCGGACACTTCACTGGCATCATCTCGGACGACTTCACTTCTGAATTCGATCCGTTCTCCCCGTCTTTTGGCGAGAAATTCTCACCACCCAATCTACCGGTAGGAGTCAAGGATTGGGCTGGTAACGAGGTCTCTCGCGTCTACTCCGACCAGCACGGAATCTACGACGGCCTCACTTACTCGACGTTCTCAGTGAACCCGCCTGACCCGAGCGGATACATTCCGTCGGTGATGGTGACGTGCATGAACGACCGCGGTAAGGGCGCCACGCCGGATCCGTTCTATCAGGAGGCTTACAGCCAGTTCTGTTACGAGTGGACCTTCATGCCTGGCCAGACCTCGTACATGGATACGCCGGTGATCCCGACGGCGGCCTTCGCGGCGGGGTACAACCATCCGGATTGCGCTTATCCGGATGCGACTCCGGCTATTCTCCGCGTCGATGGCGACGGTGATGGTCCCTACGTGAGCGCTGCTGGTCATACGCTCACCATAACCGCGCTGGGCGACCAGCAGGTCATCAACTACGGCTACTCCGGCCCGAATCGGACTGTTGCTCCGTACAACCAGAAGACTGTTACCCGTCACTATGGCTTCGGGACGGCGCAGGGTACGGGATCGGTCACAATCGCGGGAGTCAATGCTCCGGTCGTATCGTGGTCCGACACCACCATTCGTGTCACGGTGCCGAGCCTCAGCACGCAGCAATCAACCTGCACGATCGCACAGCGCACGAGCCCGGCGAGCATCGGAAACTCTGCCCGTTGCGGACAGCTGGTCATTACCGCCGGCAACGGCAAGCGTTCGGTGGATGCCATCACGGTTACGGTTGCCGGCAAAGCGCCGACCTATGTCAGCCCCGGTGAGTCGATCCAGACTGCGATCGATCACGCAACGGCTGGCGATCTCATCATCGTTCGCCCGGGTACCTACAACGAACTGCTAATCATGTGGAAACCCGTTCGGCTGCAAGGAGTAGGCGCGGCCTCCACCATCCTCAATGCTGATCCTCATCCATCAGGCAAGTTGGAGCCGTGGCGTAAGCGCATGGTCTGTTTGTTTGGGTTGGGCGTCGACGGCGTACCCGCGACATGGGATTCCACTTGCGGGCCCAGCTTGGGGATGAGCACCGGCTGGAATCCAACCAAGAGCAATCCGCAGGTCGACCGGTTACCGCTGGAAGCCACTGTGGGTTGGGATACTACTCTGAGCGGCAACCTTGCCGAGCAGTTGCAGGAACCCACGCTGTTGGGCGCATATGAAGGCGCTGGAATCACGGTCGTGTCGAAGGGTGTGCGCGTTCCGAACGGAGCAGATCCTTGGAGTGATGGTACTGAGGCGGGAGCATACCCGGCTGGCACCTCGCTTTTGACCAGCAGCAATGCTAACTGCAACGCTTTCCCCAGCAACTTTAACTGCAACCCGTCGCGTATCGACGGATTGTCCGTGAAGAACAGCTCCCAAGGCGGCGGTGGAATTTTCGTACACGCCTGGGCGCACAACCTGGAAATCTCGAACAACCGCGTCAACAACAACCAGGGAACACTTGCTGGCGGTATTACGGTAGGCCAGGGAGAACATCCGCCTGCCTACCTTGCTGGAGGCGTGATTGCTGATCCCGGCTCTTGCCAGAACAGCAACATTACGAACACTCAGCTACCGTACTGCTTTAACCGGTTTGTGAACATTCACCACAACGCAGTGACGTCAAACGCGTCCGAGGGTGATGAATTGTTCGCTGCAACCCCATCAGGTGCAGGCGGTGTTGCCTTCTGTTCAGGTGCCGACAACTACCAGTTCAACAATAACTGGGTCTGCGGCAACATGAGCACAGGCGACGGCGCTGGAGTTTCCCAGATGGGATTCGTCTGGAACGGCAGCATCGCGCACAACGCGATCCTGTTTAACCAGAGTACCAACCCAACTACGCCCAGCAATGGCGGCGGCCTACTCATCATGAGCGCTCCGGATACGGATCCGACCTGTCCGGGAGAGCCTGATGCAGATTGCAGCCATGCGTTTGGCAGCGTCGGTGACGGCATCGGTCCCAATCTCGTAATCAATGCCAACCTGATCATGGGTAACGCTGCGGAGGCGGGCAGCGGAGGCGGCATCCGCTTCCAAGGTGTCAACGGCGCGGAAGTGGGCTTCTTCCCCAGGACCCCGTCGCGTTGGTTCTCGGTCAACGTTACTAACAACATCATCGCTAACAACGTGGCCGGATGGGATGGCGGTGGCGTGTCGTTGCAGGACTCCATCGGAGTCAACCTGATCA
>DASRDJ010000365.1:0-5398 GCA_035652655.1 Terriglobales bacterium | reverse complement strand
GATGTTTGGCGGCGCGGGCGAGCGATGATCAATCCCAGGGCCACACCGGCCAGCAGGACCCCAATCGTAAGGGGAATCCAAAAGCGACGCGCACTGGTGACGGTGGCGGGAACGACCTGTGATCTTTCGGCCGCGACTGCGCCATTTACGGGCGCCAGAAATCGATAGCCGCGCCGGGCCACGGTCTCCACGAAGCGCGGATTTTCCGCCGAGTCGCCCAACGCATCGCGCAGCCGCCGCACCGCCGCGTTCAGGCTGTGATCGAAATCGACATAGGTGTCCTCGGCCCACAGGCGGGCGCGTAACTCGTCGCGCGTGATCACTTCGCCTGGCTTCGCGAGCAGAGTTAACAGAATCTGGCAGGGCTGTTCCTGCAGCTTGACCCGAATCCCATTGCGGCGCAGTTCCCCGCTCTTGGGGTCCACTTCAAAGACGCCGAAGCGAATGCTGGCGGATTCTGTGCCGGTCACAGGCATTTCAGCAGTTCTGTTCGGGATTCTAGCATTCAGCGCCATCGTTTTGCTCGTTACCTCACCCCGCAACTATTTGACGCGCAACCGATTAACTCGTTACCCACATTTTCCCGCTGGGTAATCGGCCCACCCTTGAGATACGCCCGCCCAAGAGCGACGGTTCCCCCACGAATTGGGGGTGAGTATGACCGTCACGCTAAGAATGGTCCTGCTGGGCACACTACTCGTGAACCTGCTGGGCACCGCTGCTGCCGCAGAGAACGATCCACACCTGAATGTTATTGTCAGGTTTTCCGCCGACCTGCCGCCAGGGCTCGTGGCCGACGCCGAGAAATCCACAACCCGTGTCTTCGACAAGGCAGGCGTCACTGCACAATGGCTGAATTGTCCCGCTCGCGCCGGCGAGTTCGTCGACGCGAATTGCGATGTGCCGCCTGCCCCAACCGACCTGGTACTCCACATTGTTCCCAGCTCGCAACGCTCAAGTGACGCGGTGTTTGGCGTGGCGTTCGTCACCGGATCTGCTGGCGCATACGCCGACATCTTTTTCGATCGTGTGCAGCGCGTCCACGATCAGGATCGCAACATCTCCATCGCCGCGCTGCTGGGATCCGTATTCGCTCACGAAATCGGGCATCTGCTTCTGGGCGAGCATTCGCACTCGCGCGACGGACTGATGGTAGGCCAGTGGCGTCCGGATCAACTCAACAAGATCGGCAAGGGCAATCTGTTTTTTGATTCGAGGGACGCCAAACGCCTGCGGGTTCGCGCAGCCGAACTCAGCACTGCCCAAACGCTCGCGATGACTGCTTCGGAATCGGGAAACTAAATTCTCCTTCACGGGTTTCAAGGCAGAGCTTGGGAGCCTGATGCCGTCGCAATGTGAGAATGCAAGGAGGCGTGCTGAGACGCCATCTTCGTCGGTTGCACTACGGCGCTCGTACCATTGCGGGACGGAGGCGAGCACATTACAAAGCTTTTACTTCAATTCCCCTCTGCCCGCTCATGCGCTCGTGCGAAGATTTAATCTCTTGTTTTCTTCGACGTGCACTCCTGTCCCGCGGAATCAATCACGACTTAGTCAGTCGATGCACGATCCTTGTTTTGCAGGCGGACTGCTCACCGTCGCGCTTTCAGGCGCCGATGGTTACGGTGGTACCTAGAGTGCAATGGCTGTTTCGTTGACATCGCAAAACCCCAAGTTGATACTCCGCTTACGGTTACCCATTTCTAAGTTGTTGACCAGTCACGGGGCAAAACTCGTGTGCCCGTTCTTTTCGCTCGATCAATTTTTGGTGGAAGTGCTCACCGGAGGAAAAACATGTTGTTGAAGCAGGTTGTGGATCGATTTGGTAACAGGAGTCGCTGGGCGACGATCGCCGGCATTTCGTTGCTCGCGATCATCGCAGTGGTGTGCGTCGCACCGCTGGCAAAGTCGCATGTTGTCACAGCGCCAGCCGTGCCTCCGGCAGAGAACTCTTCTCCGCTGAATTCGCGCCTGAACACGCAGCCAGTAAGTCCCGCGGAGCAGCCACGCATCGCCACCAGCTTCGGGAACCTGCCGCTCTCCTTCGAACCGAACCGGGGCCAGACCGATCCGCAAGTGAAGTTCCTGTCGCGCAGTTCGCACTACAACCTGTTTCTTACCTCTGACGAAGCGGTGTTCACTCTGCCCATCGCCGCGCCTGACAAGGCTACGAACCCATTGGCTCGCCGGCACAAACCGCATCCGACGTCGCAGGCTGTACTGCGCATGAAAATGCGAGGAGCCAATCCGAAGGCCCAGGTTGCCGCCATCGACCCACTGGCTGGCCATTCGAATTACCTCATCGGACGCGACTCCAGTAAGTGGGTGCGGGACGTCGATCAGTTCGCGCGTGTGAACTATCGCGGAATTTATCCCGGCATCGATCTGACTTTCTACGGACAGCAACACCAACTCGAGTTCGATTTCATCGTGAAGCCCAATGCGAATGCCAACACCATCGCGCTCGACGTTACGGGCGCAAGAAAGATTGCGCACGACGCATCGGGTGACCTGGTGCTGACCTCGGCCGCGGGCGACATGCGCCTGCACAAGCCGGTGGCTTACCAGATGCAAGGCGAGACGCGCCAGCCGGTGGACGCGCGCTTCGTGGTTAAGGGAACGGAAGTCGCCTTCGCAGTCGGCAACTACGACCACACCCGCGACCTGATCATCGATCCCAGCATTCTGTACGCGACCTACCTCGGCGCAGGCAATGACGACGATGGCTACGCGATCGCCGTCGACAGCACCGGCGCAGCGTATGTAACGGGCCAGACCGCGTCCCCCTCTTTCCCTAAGGCAGGTCCGCTGCCGGCTCCCAACAATAATCTGCAGGGCACCACCGATGCGTTCGTCACAAAGTTCTCGGCCGATGGACAGACGCTGGTGTACTCGACGTTCCTGGGCGGAACCGGTACTGATAGCTCGAACGCAATCGCCATCGACGCCTCGAAGCAGGTTTACGTCGCGGGCTCGACGGATTCCAGTGACTTCCCGCTCCCCACAACCGGCAACACTCCCGCACAGCCAAGTCTGTCGGGTGGAACGGATGCATTTTTGGCTGAACTCAGCGCCGCTGGAAATTCTCTGGTCTATTCGACGTATCTGGGTGGGACTGGCGACGAGATCGGATACGGAGTAGCGGTTGACTCTGTGGGAATCTACGTCGCGGGATCGACTTCTTCAACATCAGATGATTTCCCAGTAGCCAACCCGCTGCAGTCGACATTCCAGGGAGGGAGTGCGACCAGTCCGACAGATGGCTTTGTAACCAAGATCAATCCTGCTAACGGTAGCCTTGCATACTCGAGTTACCTCGGCGGATCGGGCGATGACCTCGCTACCGGTATTGCGGTTGACGCCGCACACGTTATCTATGTCACCGGCGTAACGCTCTCCACCAACTTTCCGCACGTGGGTGCAGCTGCCAACTATCCAAATTCTCTTCAGTGCGGCACTGATGGCAACTGCAACGGGGGCAAAGACGATTCCTTCGTCACCGCGATTGCCTTCGCAGGTATAGTCCCCAGTTATGTTTACTCCCATTACCTCGGAGGGAGTGCCTTCGATGACGCTAACCAGATCGTCGTCGATTCAGCGAGCAATGCGTACGTAGTTGGAATCACATCTTCATCCGACTTCCCAACCACTGCGGGCGCCTTCCAGCGGACGCTGGCTTCCGGTGCCTCCAATGCGTTTGTGACAAAACTCAACGCAGCCGGTACGACGCTGGGCTTCTCCACCTACGTGGGCGGCAGCGCCACTGACAACGCGCTGAACGTCGCTCTTGATGGCAGCAACAACGTCTACATCACCGGTTCGACCACCTCGACCAACTTTCCAACCACCGCGTCGGCTCCGCAGAAAACACTGGGCGGAAACAAGGACGCATTCGTTACCGAGTTGAAATCCACGGGCGCGGGTCCGCTGGTGTTCTCCACCTATCTGGGCGGATCGGGCGAAGAAGACCACTTTCTTGCCGGCATCGCTGTGGATTCCTCGAACAACATGTACGTCACCGGTGACACATTGTCTTCGGATTTCCCGGTCACGGGCAACGCCCATCAAGGCGCCATCGTCAAGAATTGCGGGACTTGTCGCGATGCATTCGTCGTGAAGATCAGCCCGCTCGATCCCAAATTTACGGTCGCAGTCGGCGCGATTACTCCGTCCTCGATCAGCCGCGGCTCGACCGGTACCTCGACCGTCACGGTTGCTTCAACAGGCGCCGCAGGCACCGTGGCCTTGGTGTGCAACATCACGAGCGCTGCCGCCAAACCACCCACCTGCTCGCTGAGTCCGACGTCGATCACGCTAGCCGCTAACGGCAGTCAGACATCGACGCTGACCGTCACCACGGTTTCCACGGGATCAACCAGCATCGTTACCTCAGGCATGTGGTTGCCGCTGCCTGGCTTGGCGCTTCTCGGTGTCGGCCTGCTTCGCGATAAGAATCGCAAACGTAAAACTCTCTTCGGTGTGCTCACTTGCCTGGCCTTTGCCGGACTGCTGCTGATGGCGGGTTGCGGTAGCGGGAACGGCGGTGGAGGCGGCGGGGGTGGAGGGGGCGGCGGAACAACCACTGGCTCTTACACCGTCACTGTAACGGGCACGATTACCAACACAGGCAGCGCCAACGGCTCCGCAAACTTTTCGGTGAAATAGGCAGTTTCACCTCCTCAGGACCGGTCGCCCTGCGGCCGGTCTTTTTTCTTGGGGATAGGTCGCTTATAGACACCGTTGATTGAGATGCCTTCGATAGGTACGCTGCTCGGAGGGACGATCGCGAGTGCAACATTCGAATGAATTACTAAAGATAATTTCTCAGTGGCTCTGTGCCTCTGTGGTGAAAGCAGAGTGAACCATGTGGAGGGGGGCGATTTTGCGTAGCGCACTAGGACTGCGTTGGTCTATGACCACAACCTTGATCGCGCTCGCCCTCCTCATCTCGCCCGCGGCCGCCAAAAAGAATCCCGCGCCCACTCTCCGCTGGGCCGAAGGCACCACCGGCTGCACATTCTCACTCGATAGCGACGGCAAGTACCGCTACGGCCTCTGGACCGCCGATCTCGGCCTGATTCTCGCTGTGGATGCGCAGGAACTTCAACTGGTCCACAAGCGGGGCGAGCGCTTCTTTGGCGTGCACCTCACCGTGCACGACCGCACCGGTTCCCCGCTCGTGGTCGACCCGAGCCTCGCGACGCTCGAGTTCGTGAAACACGCCAAGGTGATTCAGCCGGCGCTCGATCCAGAATCGTTCGCGGAGAAAGCACAGTCCGACGTCGACGACATCGAGTACCAGACCCAGCGCGAAGTCGAAAAGCATCCCGAGCGCAAGGAAGATCGCGAAAAGTTTGTGCAAGGCTGGCAGAAGGAAGTTACGGAGTTGCAGGACTTC
>DASRDJ010000364.1:0-33916 GCA_035652655.1 Terriglobales bacterium | reverse complement strand
GGACGGGGGCCGAAGTCGGGATTGTCCACAATAGAGAGAACCCGTCGTGGACATTTTCTCCGTAGTAGCTGTACATCTGACCTGTGATAAGCGACTGCTGCAGGCCGATGCTTGCAAGGGCCCCATGGTCCTGGTTTATGCAACTCCCGCCGAACGCCGTGTCTGCATAGTTAAACAACACGTCACTCTTGCCTTCCGAAAACACGACCTGAAACTTGACGGTGGCCCGGGGATCGTTGCTGCATTGGAATGTGCGTACATCCCGCCATTCCACGACAAGCTTTCGATTCGGGGTTGCCCCAGTCACGCCCCAGAAGACATTTTGTGCCGTTCCTTTCACTGGAAACAGGTCTTGCCACCATGGCGCCACGAGCGTCGTGGCTTGCGGAATAGCCATCGGAGGAAAGAGCCCCGGAGGAAGAATGGAGTTGATGTAGTCACTGTATGCGTCAGTAAAGCTGATGGTGCCGTTGCTGCCAACGAACAAATTCGAAAGACTTCCACCCCCGTAGGAAATAGGAAACGGCGAAGAGACTTGCACCACGGTATCGTCGCCCAGATTTAAGTTAGTTCCGCTAATGGTGGAGTAGTTGTAGGCCGTGGGTGCGTAGCTGTAATTATTCAAGACCTCTATCTGAAAAGTATCTCCCCAGGCAAAACTAACTGTGTAACTGCCGGTAGCAGGCGGAGTCCATCGTCCGGTGAACAAGCCATCGCCAGCAAATTGATCTGATCCGGCTCCGTCGTCGGCGAGAGCGATCTTCTGTCCGCCCGGTGTGATCGTCGCCTGCACTGGACCCGCAGCCTGTTCACAATTGATGCTTATGGCGGAGATCGTGACCGGAGTTCCCGATGTTGTAGAAACCGTATCGGAGATCGGCAACAACCGTGATTGCACGACCTTATTCGAACAGCCGAGCGAGCCCGCTGCATTGAGCCGTCGTCCAGTAACAGTAGTGCTTAACGCCGGTAAAAGATCCCCACCACTCAGAATGAGGTTTCTGATACCTCGCCAGTCGCGGTTCGAATCTTGAGCTGCTAACAGCGCAGCCACCCCGGTCACATGAGGGGACGCCATGGAAGTTCCACTAAAGATGCTGTAAGTATTGTCAGGAGTCGTGCTGAGAATCTGATCCCCGGGAGCGGTCAAGTGCGTCGTGCGCCGGCCCAAATTTGTAAAGCCCGCGAACTCATCACGGTTGGTGCTGGCTGCGACCGAGATGATGTTCGGCTGATAGTAGTCGGCAGGGTAGACCGGGGCAAGATCAGTGTCGTAGAAGTCATTCCCCGCCGCCGCGACAAATAGGATTCCGCTTTGTGCCTGTGCGGCGATGGCATCCGAAAGAGCTTGCGAGAATTCGCTCCCTCCCCAGCTGTTATTGGTGGCGACGATGTTGATGCCGCCATCTTTCAGCGATTTGATCATCTCGAGACAGGTGAGAGCGCCCGCGGTGTCACCAAATCCCTGGTTATCAAGAAATTTGCATGCCAGCACCCGCACACTCCAGTTGATGCCCGCGACGCCCGTCGCATTATTTGTAGCGGCACCGATGATGCCAGACACGTGGGTCCCATGTCCGACATCGTCCTGCGGATCGCAGTCTCCATTTACCGCATCGAACCCGTGAGATCCTGCCGGGCATGTGAAGACATCTCCCTGTGTGCGAGTAACGGTGAACGGCGCCGGAGCCGACCATGCCTGAGACGCAAGATCCGGATGCGTGTAATCGATGCCGGAATCGATCACTGCCACCACTACATTCGTGCTACCCGTGGTGGTGCTCCACGCTTCCGGAGCATGAATGTCCGCCCCGGACGTTCCACCTCCCTGGCCGGTGTTGTGGAGATTCCATTGCTGATTGAACCTCGGATCGTTCGGGGTAACGGCTGCCTGATCGGCGTGGACGATGTAATTAGGTTCGGCGTACAGAACGTTCGGCTGAGAGCGATACTTGGCCACCGCCTCCTCGACACTGGTCCCTTGCGGCACCGCGACTCTGTCCAGGAGTGGTACGGATGGATAGCTTTTCAGGAGAAGGGCATTCGCTTTGTTATGCGCCTTTACCTTTTGCAGATCCGTGGTCCCCGGGCGGAACCGTACCAGCACTTCCCCCGGCCGATATGCTCTCTTCGGATGGTCGAATCCTTGCAGCAGGCGGGCGCGGCGGACTGCTCGGGCCTCTTCACCCGGATCCGAGGCTGAGGACCTCGAACCTGCCCATAGTCTTGAGTTGTTGGTCGAGAGCACACCAACAACCGCCATTAACAACAACGTTACTAAGAGGGGGTAAGCTGGTGAAAGACGAGTCTGCGAGGGTAGCATAGCGGTTTGGCCAGAAACCGGCTCCATCTTGGGGCTGCCGACCGCGTCTGTCAATACTTTGACGGTGTTTCGGACTGAACTTTATTCAGCTCACAATCGCCTGTGCGTTCTGTCCTTGACAAATTAAATCTCTGCACATAATCTTCGCCAACGGCAGCCTCTGGCCACTTACGCTGCCCTTCAAATGCCGCTTCCCGCTTGGAAAGTTCACCAATCCAGAGCCATCGGGATTGGCTTGCTTCTTATAGGTCTACTGGTTGCGTCGACGCACGCTCAAACCAGTGCGATTACTCTGCCTCGCAATCTTGCTGAGCTCGTAGTGGAGTCTTCTACCGTCGTCCAGGGAACAGTCACCCGAGTTGCCCTGGAGCCCCACGACCGTTTGAAGAACTTACTTACAGTAGTGGTTACAGTCCAGTTGGAGGAAACCTTAAAAGGCGGTGCCGCGAGAGCTTATACCTTTCGCCAAGCGGTTATTGATGCGCGCGAGCAAGAAAGAAAATTTGGGTATCGAGCTGGACAGCACGTTCTGCTGCTGCTGATTAAGCCGAGTGAATACGGGCTCAGCAGTCCGGCAGGCATGGAACAGGGGCGATTTCTTATCGAGCCTGGTTCGAACGGCAAGTTGACAGCGACCAACGGCTTGGGAAATATCGGACTATTCCGCAATCTTCCAGTCGAGTTGCAGCAGAATTCTTCCTTGACCGTTGAAGCCCGCCGAATGATGGCAAAAGCGAGTCCCGGACCAGTTGGCTTGGATCAACTGAAAGCGGTGATTCGCGCGATTGTTTCAAGGAAGGCCGTGCAATGAAAATTTCCGCACATCGGCCCTCTGCCTGGCAACGCGCATGTGCGGTTGTGAGTCTCTTATTACTGCCGTGGCAGCCAGTCTTTGGTGGAGGGCCGGTTGCTGTTGGCGGGCCTACGGCTGGCGTTGTTGGCGTTCCCCTAACGTGGGATGCCACGAAACCCATAGCCTACCGTGTCGATGCTGGCCCCTTAAGTCAGCGATCCAATGGCACCGTCGTAATCGACAATGCCACCGGCGTTAGCAGGGTCAACCACCTCTTCGGAAGTTGGGCCGCTGTCTCTACAGCTAACCTCACATTTACGAACGCAGGTGGGCTTCTCGGTATAGCCAGCGCGGGTTTTCCCGCAGGCGGCGACGTCCAAACGGCCCAGCAGTTCCTCAATGTGGTGGGAGATCCAAGCGTTCAAGCAACTCCAGATCCGAACTCTTGTTATGGCGGTGGACAGAGTCCGATCATGTTCGACGCCGACGGTTCGATCTTCACTTCGTTGGGTCTGCCTCCGGAAGTGATCGGCTTTGCATTTCAGTGCGACTTCAACCCCTCGACAGGCAAGGTGATTTCGGCCGGAGCAGTACTCAATGGTCGATGGCAGGACGGTGTCAACGATCCGGCATCTGCAAATTTTGAATTGACGTCTGCAGAATTTGATCAGGCGTTTACCCATGAGTTCGGACATTTTCTAGGATTAGATCACTCGCAGATCAACGTTGACCTTTTCATGAAGGCGATCAACGGAACCAGCTATTCCTGCACCGTCGACGACACCGCAGGAATGCCGTTGATGTTCCCGATTATTGGGATTTGTCCGGCACGAACCACCGCAGGTGTTCCCATGATTGCGGTTGATGATGCGGCTTGGATTTCAAAGTTGTACCCCGTGGGATCGCCGGCACCTTCGGGCAAAACCAGCTTTAATAGCGGCTATGGAATTCTGAGCGGGACTGTATTTTTCTCTGACGGGATCACGCCCGCACAGGGCGTTAACGTCATCGCACGCAACGCGAATCTGCCCAGACGCAACGCGGTCTCCGTGGTCTCCGGCTTCCTGTTCACCGGGAACCCCGGCCAAACCGCAACCTGTACTGACCCCACAAACCCGACTCCAGCAACATGCTCGAATCTCGGAAGTCGCTTCGGGTCGCACGACCCTGCACTGGTTGGACACTACGAGATTCCGTTACCCACCGGCACTTACACCGTCACGACTGAATCAATCCTCGGTGGATTTAGTGGAGGATCCGGCATGGGCCCGCTTGATCCCCCGATTCCTTCTCCGGGAACATCCAGCCAGGTGACCATCACAGTTACTGCGGGTGCCATCACCCCCTTGAACATCACCCTCAAGGGTACTCTGCCGCGCTTTGATGCCTTCGAGAATGCTCTGCTGATTGCCCCCGCGATGCCTGCCATTCCGGTTGTGTCCGACAGAAACAGTAAGAGGCGGCGCAACTCGTGAAAGGCATCAGACGCAAATTCGTAACCGCGCTTCTGACGTGCGCGATCTTTGCGATCGCCACTGCCTGCGGGGGCGGCTCTTCGGGCGGTGGTGGTGGCGGAGGTACTCCACCACCACCGCCCGTGGTTCATCCTTTGGCGATCTCCGGAGCCCTGCCTGCCGGCTTGGCGGGACAACCGTACTCCGGAAGGCTGCAAGCTACCGGTGGAACTCCTCCTTACACTTGGAGCACATCGCTCCTTGGAATCGCTGGATTGAACCTCGCTGCGGACGGGACCATCAGCGGAAACCCGAGCAGCATCGGAACCTTTATTCCGAGCTTCACGGTGACAGATGCTGCAAATCGTAAGACGACTGCGGGGATGGAAATCGACATCTACGGCCCGTTCGTTTTTACGACCCCGGCGACGCTGCCTTCGCAAAACATCGCTCTCCCATCCTGGTTCTATATCAGCGCAAACGGAGGAAAAGGGCCTTACACGTATCGGTTGGCATCTGGATCCGTTATGCCTCCTGGGCTCACTTTCGCTGATAGTGGAGGCGTAGGCCTGATTCAGGGAACGCCCACGACACCGGGCACCTATTCCTTCACAGTCGAAGTTACCGACACGTATTCTCCTCCGGAAAGGATTTCTCAGCTCTTTACTCTGGATGTGTTGAACGGTCTTGTGCTTCCTCAGACCACGCTGCCCGATGCGGTGAAGAGCCTGGCCTATCAGGAGCAGATTCAACCCGCAGGCGGTACACCTCCGTACCATTTCGTCCTTGGTCAATTTTCCAGCATGCCACCGGGACTCACTCTTAATACGGCAACCGGCAAGATCTCTGGAACTCCAACTACGATCGGCGATTCCTATCTTGTAGTGCTAATTACTGACTCTGCTCCAACGCCAGTCACAATCAATCCCCTGGTTACACTCCACGTGCAGCCGCCGTTGTCGATACAGACCACGTCACTCCCCGATTACGCTCGTGGCCTCAATTACTCCAGCACCTTAAACATCGTGGGCGGGCGCGCTCCATATACCGCCCAATTGGTGTCGGGAGCATTGCCAGATGGCCTGACACTCAGTGCCTCTCCGTATCCGACCTCGTTTTATATGACTGGAAGTCCGACAAAGGATGGGTTGTTCAGCTTCACCGTCCAGATTTCGGATTCTTACGAAGTTCCGAATACCGTGAAGCAGGCCTACCAGATTCGGATCAGTGATCAGATGAGCTTGACCGGTCCCCAGCTGGATCAGATCCTGTACAACCAAAACTACAGTAAGAACTTCCCGGTGACAGGCGGATTCCCGCCCTATAAATGGAGCATTGACGTAGCCCCCGCGGGCTTGAATTTCGATACTTCAACGGGAACGTTGAGTGGTATCCCCAAGAGTGTTGGAACTTTTCTGTCTGTCATCAACGCGCAGGACAGCAGCAATCCGCCGCTGCGTGCGAACTACACAGTGTTTCAGTTGATTGTCTATGACAAACTCCGAATAAGCACCAGCAGTCTGCCGCCTATCGCCGCGGGCAGTTCAGTGTGGCTCGGATTACAGTCCGCGGGGGGAGCTTTTCCAATTACGTGGTCTCTATCCTCGGGGTCCCTGCCGGCAGGTATGACATTCGACGTCTCCACGGCAGTTTTGCACGGCGTGCCTGCCACTCCGGGGACTTATCCTGTCACGTTCGCGATCTCGGATGGCAATTCTGGCAACCTCCATCAAACAAGCTCACTTCCACTCACCATCGCGGTGAAGGATCGCACTCAGCTGCAGCGCAACGAAACGCTCGCTACAGCGTTGCCGCTGTCGAGCATCCGCTTGCTGGCCTCTATCAGCCCGTCTTTCGATGCCAGCACGTCCGGTCCGGATGTTGATGTCTATCGCTTAACTGCGCCTCCCGGCACGATCGTGAACTTTTATGTTTCGGCCAACAACGATTTCGTCCAACCTCCGTTGCCGAATTACATGCTTCCTGTTCTGGAAGTCGTCGATGCCAATGAAACACGCTATCAAACGTGCACGCCAGCGGGCTTCTCAGGAGGTGGTTTGACATACACGAACCCCTGCATCAATGGTCTCGACGGAACCTTCTATAGCAGCACGTACTTTGATTTCCAGGTTCCGGGCACGGGCACGACTCCCGTAACCTTCTACGCGCGAGTATCCGATGCCCGTGGAGATGCGCGTCCAGACTTCATTTACAGCCTGTTCGTTTATGGCGGCCGCTGAGCCGGAAGCCGGTCACGGATGTCCAAGTTCCCGTTACGCCCCAGCAGACATTGCAGTTTGTCTCGTCATTGGTCCTCGGCACCAGTGATTTCGCGAGCGTTCCATTGATGGCGCCGGTGTGACGCAAAATCTGACATCCCGTTCCAAGGTTGAGGTCATTAGCACTTCAACCTCCCGGCGATTCCACAACTTGCCTTCAACACGGGTCGAAGAATTCGGCAAAACGGGTCCGCCTGTCACAGCTTCTTCAACACTTGCCAGGAATTCGGGTTTGCATGTGACCGTTTTGCGTCACGCATCGACCCGTCCCGGCTTTAGCGCTTCAGTTCGAGAGAGCCTGCAGTAGTTTCCGTTCAATTTTGCGAAACGCCTCAGGATCGCGCACATATTCGGTGAACGATGTGATGGCAGCCTGGGAAAGTTGATCGGCGGCGGATGGATTCTTCTGCTTAAGCAGGAGCAGCAACTCGTAGTCTTCGAGTCCTTCCCGCATGGCTTCAAGACGGATCGAACTGTAGACCGATTTGCCCGCCCGGTCGGGATACACGATGAAGGCGTCGCCCGAGGGGAGCAACTGCGTGTTGGCATCGATCACCGGTTGCGTGTCTTTCACTGGCTCGGGGGTCCAGTAATTCCAGCCCCAGTGCAGGAAGCCGGTGAAGCCGTAGCGGTAATTCAGCCAATGGAGCAGGCGAACCTTGAGCAACGGGTAATCCATCAGGCGATTCAAATAGCGCTTGTTGGGGAACAGGCAAGTGTAGAACCATACGTCGTGACCGCTCTGGATGCGATCGCGAATGAGGTCCATGTGATTGTCAAAGCGCCCGAGCTGGGGCACCCAGACGTCGCAGTTCTTCTTTAGCTCTTCCTGTATGTCGGAAGCATCCACGGCATCCATGGTGAGCACCCCGGGCAGATTGCGATGCACGAGATCGGCGACGCGAGCGTAGTACGGCGGCTCGCTGCCATGGGGTTCATCAAGGATGTGCTGGAAGTAAATTGATTTCCACTTCTTTTCCGCCAGGTGTTTGTCGAGCGCAGAAAGAAAATCAGTTAAGTAGGGGTCGACGCGGGAATCGTCCGGCGGAAGGTCTTGCTTTGTCACCTTGCCTTTCTCGAGCAGGAAGATCCGAACCGTAAGAGCGGCATCGTAACTTCCTGCGCGGCCGAGAAGGTGACTACCCTCGATATAGCCTATGACTCCAGCTTTCCGAAAAGTGTCGACCCAGCGATCGAAATTGGAGAAGTCATAGGCTAGATGGCCGTCCTCAGCGCGCGGCGTGACCAGATCCATGAGTGGAGTGATCACCATGTTCTGACGATGATCTGCCATCACCCGGGCGACGTTCTCCACCAGGGTCCACCACCCATCGGAAAACTGAGCTACGTCGTAAAACTGCCGGGACGCTGCATCCCCGAGGTTGAACCAGTTGGTGACTTTCAGTGTGTGCTGCTCGGGGACAGTCGCGGAGAGAACGTGAACGCGGAAATCGATATGCGCCAAAGGGCGCTTGCCAGTTCGCACCAAAAACGTTCCCCGATACAAACCGGGCACAGCATTGGCAGGCACGGCGACAGTAGCCCAGAGTGCGTGTGTGCGATTCTTTTCCAACTCCAAGGGAAAATTCCAGAGAGGATCGGGATACCACCCCGGCGCTTCGCCGATGAGTTCATCGGCGGGAGTGTCGTCACTGTGCGAGCCGACCACGACGTAGCCGACCGAGTGCACCGTCACTCCGCTGATGGATTCGCCCCTCGTGCTTTTTAGGGATGTGACTTCAGCCGAGACATCCTTGAGGGGTTTCGCCGAGCGGACAGCGAACTGAATGCTCAAATGTTGGTTTCGGCCTGTCCAGAATTCAGGCGATGCAGGAGGGCCTTTCCTGGGAGTGTCACTGGGGAATACCTTAGTCAGCGAGTCAACGGACCACACGTTGATCGCCGCAGGCTGGCTGGCGAGCGCGGGGACGGTAGTGATCAGGAGCGCGAACAAAGCCGCACGAACCCGGGCAAGAGACATTGGGATTTCCTCTCGGACGAAAAATTCGAGCCTCAGTTTCCGCGGCCACGCACGCGGCTACTTGACCGGCGACCCAATCCACCAGGTGATTCCGTTCTGATCCACAACGCCCGCGTTGCGATGTCCATAGGGCTTGTCCTCGGGCGCGGATAGCGACACCGCCCCGGCTGCGAGGGCGGTCGCATACGTCGCATCGACATCGGGGATCCACAGATACAAAGAGGCCTTCAGAGCCTTCCAGGTTTCGTTCGCCTGGCCCAGCATGAGCAGTGAGTTTCCCACCCGCATCTCCGCGTGCATGACGGTCTGGTCGGCATTCCGCTCGCAGGAAGCTTCCGTGGCGCCGAACGCTCGTTTGAGGAACTGCATCTCGGCGTCGGCATCTTGTACGACCAGGTATGGGGTCACTGTGCGGTATGTGTTTATATCGTCGGCCATACGCTACATCCTATCTGAGCGGATTTGGTTGGCTTGTAAGAAGCGACGTGGTTAGAGAAGGGTGTACGGGGGCGACGCGGGGCTCTCGCGAAGGGCACATACGAATCTCGATTGTAATGCAGGCATCGAGAGTTTCTACTCCCGGAGGCAAATGCCCGGCTCGCCGTTGCGCTTGATTGACTTTCGTCCCGAAGCGGGTTAGTTTTGGCGGCTAAGCACGCCCTCCTCCCGACGCCGGATTGGATTTGTGTTCGGCCTCGTCAAAGCCAGTCGCGGAACTCGCTTTCATCGTTCCCGGGCTTCCGATGAAAGTGAGGCCACTGTTGCATCCTGATTCTTTCGGAGCATACGACCTGATATGGATCGGGCAATGACCCCGGAACGCTGGCAGCAGGTGAAGGGCGTTCTGCAACAGGTTCTCGAAATTTCTCCGCCGCAAAGGGCCTCGTTCCTTGACCAGGCTTGCGAAGGCGACGAACCCTTGCGCCTGGAAGTCGAATCATTGCTGGCCGGTGAAGTGGCGGGCGCGGAAGGATTTCTGGAGGCTCCGCTTTGGACTAGCGCCGCGTTCGAGTCGGCCTTGTCGGACTCGTGGGTCGGACGCCGCATCGGGGCGTACGAAGTTGGGGCCCTGATCGGCGAAGGCGGCATGGGGTCGGTCTACCGCGGCACCCGCGCCGACCGGCAATACGAAAAGCAGGTGGCGATCAAGGTCGTTCGACAAGGCTTGGGCACTGCCTTCGCGCTTGCGCAGTTCCGCGCCGAGCGACAGATTCTTGCCAATCTGGATCATCCTCACATCGCTCGCCTTCTGGACGGCGGCACCACCGAGAACGGTCTGCCTTACCTGGTCATGGAACTGGTGGATGGTGAGCCCATCGACCAGTATTGCAGTGCTCGCAAATTGTCGATCGATGAAAGCCTGCGGCTGTTTCTGCGCGTGTGTTCGGGTGTGCAGTACGCCCACCAGCACTTGGTGATTCATCGAGACCTGAAGCCCGGCAACATTCTGGTCACTCCCGATGGAACTCCCAAACTGCTGGACTTTGGAATCGCCAAGATTCTCGATCCCGGCTCTTCTCCGAACACGAATGAGCCCACCATGAACGCGATGCGCATGCTGACTCCGGAGTACGCCAGCCCGGAGCAGGTGCGCGGGGAAGTCGTTACGACCGCGAGCGATGTTTATTCGCTGGGAGTGGTGTTATTCCGTTTGCTGACGGGACAGCATCCGTTTCGGGGGCGCGGACGCTCGCCCGATGAGATGCTGATCGCCACGCGCGACGCCGAGCCTCCCAAACCAAGCACAGTGGTGCGCTGGGCAACCGCCGGCGCGGCCCAACAGGATCAGGGAAACGGCAAGGCTCTCCACGCTGCGACCGAGGACTCTCCCGAAAAGCTCAGCAAGCGGTTGCGGGGCGATCTCGACAACATCGTCCTGATGGCGTTGAAGAAGGAACCGGAGCGGCGCTACGCATCGGCGGAGCACTTTGCGGAAGACATCCGCCGGCATCTCGAGAGTCTTCCCGTAAAAGCGCGCGCCGATACGTTCCGTTACCGCGCTTCAAAATTCATCGGCCGCCACAAGACGGGTGTACTGGTTGCCTCCTGTGTCGCCGCGATCCTGGCAGCCCTCATGATCGGGATCGTGTGGGAGGCACACGTCGCACGCGTGCAGCGTGCGCGCGCGGAACGCAGGTTTCAAGACGTTCGGTCTTTGGCAAATTCTCTGATCTTCGACGTGCACGACTCGATTCAGGATCTGCCGGGAGCAACCGCGGCGCGGAAAACGATTGTCGACAAGGGGCTCCACTACCTGGACAGCCTTGAACAGGAATCGCAAGGCGACCCATCTTTGAGGCTGGAACTCGCCTCGGCGTACAAGCGAATCGGGGACGTACAGGGAAATGAGTTTTTCGCGAACCTTGGGGACACGAGCAACGCCCTGAAGAGCTACCAGAAAGCGCTGGCGATCCGAAAGAGCTTGTGGTCGCCGAACAGTGGGGACGTCAGCGGTGCGCTCGCCCTCGCCGAACTTTATCGCCTGATCTCCCAGACCCAACAAACCGAAGGAGATCTATCAGCGGCACTGGAAAGCGGCCAGGCTGCCGTCAATCTGATGGCGCCCATCGATGCCGGTCATTCCGCAGATCCCAAAGTTGTCCTTGAACTGCTGGGCGACTACCAGTCGGTCGCGAACATTCTCGGAGGCGACTTAAGTCTGTCGAACATGGGAGACAACGAGGCCGCACTTGTGTACCGACATAAGCAACTCGAGGCCGCGGAGCGATTTGCCAATCTCGAAAATGGAAGTGCCCGGGGCAAAGGCAATCTTGCGATTGCAATCAGCACCATGGGAGATCAACTGTGGCAAGCAGGACATGCGAGCGAGGCGTTGGAAAACTACCTGCGCGCACAGCCTTTGTTCCAGGAAGTTGCCTATCACTCGAACAAGGGGCCTCGCGGCAAGTATCTGCTGGGCCTTTTGTACGAGCGGATCACGGTGGTTCAATTATTCAAAGGGGACATCCCTGCCGCTCTCGCCGCCGCTAACTCAGCTTTGAACCTTTCGACGGAGCTTGCAGTTTCTGATCCGCGGGATGCGCAATCAGGAGTTACACGAATCGAAGATTACAAACTGGTCGCCGATCTTGAGTCCAGAACCGGGCGCGACCATGACGCCATCCTCCACATGGAGAAGGCTTTTGCACTGATGCCAAAGCTGGTCGAGCAAAGCCCAAAGGACACCGAAGTGCAAGCAATGAAGGCTGACCTGCATACCACGGCGGGCGATATCGCGAGCCGGAAGCAGGACTACCAGCGCGCCTTGAAATATTACGAAACCTCGATCGGTGTCCTATCGGCGATAGCGTCGGCGAACGCAAAAAACGGGGGAGCTGGCCAGCGTCTTGGGGGGACGCATAACAGTGCCGGACGTGCTCAACTGGGACTTCACGATCTCGAAGCAGCCGAAGCCAGTTTTCGAAAAGCACTGAGCTTGGTCGAGGAAGCAGCGAAAGCAAGCCATCCTAACATGCAGGCCCTTTACACCCTGGCCGATGCCTGTACCGGACTCGGCGACGTGGAAACAGCCCGTGCGTCGGATCGGCGCCTCGCGCCCGCGGCTCGCCTTCAACACTGGCGACAATCCGCTGCCTGGTACAAGCAAAGCGTAGAGGAGTGGCAACGAGTGCCAGAGGTGGGTCGCGTGAGTCCCGATGCGTTCGATTGCATTCCGCCTGCAAACGTCGCGCGGCGGCTTTCTCAGGCCGAAGCAAACATCCAGAAGGCCTCTGCCATAACGCCGTGATTCAGGCGCGCAGGCGTTGTACCTCGGGCTGGTGGTCCGAAGGGACGTTGTCGTTGTCCGGAGCACCGGCGACCTCTCGGTAAACCTTCAAAATGCGCCGGGCAGATTCGTCCCAGGAAAAATGCTTTGCCCGTTCGTACCCGCGCACCTTCAATTTTTCTCTTAGAGTCGAGTCCACCAGCACCCGATGGGTCGCTCGCATGATCTCAAACACATTTTCCGGATTCACCAGCACAGCAGCATTTCCGACCACTTCGGGCAGTGACGACATGTTCGAAGTCACGACCGGCGTGCCGTGCGCCATGGCCTCCAGGGGCGGCAGGCCAAAGCCTTCGTAGAGAGAGGGGAAGATGAAGGCGATCGCGAGGTCGTAGAAAATCCGCAGAATGTCGATTGGAACGAAGCCGAAGAACCGCACGTCATTATGCACACCGCTGCGAATCACGGTACGCCGTAAGTCGGGATGGCTGGAAAGATCGTCGCCAATAATGATGAGTTTCAGATCCGGCAGGCGATTTTCCTTCTCGAGTTCTCCCTTCAGAGCCGAGAAGGCTTCGATGATGCGGACCAGATTCTTATGCGGACTGATTCGACCCGCGTACAACAGAAAAGGATAGGTTACTAGATAGCGTTCCGCGATCAGTTGCCGGTCGGCGTCATTGGTGTGACCGTGCAGAAAACGCTCGTCAATCGCATTGTAGACGACTTCGATCTTCGGCGAGGGGATCCCGAATAGTTTCTCCACTTCACTTTTTGAAAACTGCGACACCGCGAAAATGCGCGCTGCGCCCAGCAGAACGCGCCGCGTAAGCTGGTAGTGAAGAGAGCGGCGCAGGCCGGAGTGTCCTTTGGAGCGCGCCATGTGCTCAAGCACGTCGTGCACCGTCATCACGTAGGGACACGGCAAAGAACGGGGCAACCAGAATAAGTGCGGGATGTGCACCACATCGACATCGAGTCGTTTCAGAATGGTGCGGAATTCGAAATATCCCTTGGCGGTGGTGTCGGCTTCCAGCAGAGGAACCGTGTGGAAGTTTGCGGGAAGGGATCCGATCTCCTTAACTTTTTCGGGTGAGCCAATCAGAAAGTACTTGGTGGTGCGATCCAGCCTGCCCAAAGCTCGAACAACATTGCGGGTGTACGTGCCGATGCCAAACTCCGTCATGCGGCGGATGTCGAGGGCAATCTTCACGGCATGATTTAACCACAGCTTTGATTGCCTAAGACAAAGGATTTCGCCCGACTCCCGAAAGCCGGGAACTGTACCGGGCTAGGCCCGTGCTTCGGCCTGCGCCTGGGCGCGGCGCTCGGCGTAGAGGGGGAATGCTTCTGCCAGTTCAAGCACTTGGCGTCGAATCTTGCTCAGCGTATCCGGCTCGGAACGATGGTGCAGGGTCTCGGAAATCCAGCGGCCTACTTGTCGCATTTCGACTTCCTTCATGCCGCGCGTAGTCAGAGCCGGGCTGCCAATCCGGATGCCGCTGGGTTTCAGGGGCGGGTTCGTGTCGAAGGGGATCGCATTCTTGTTGACGGTGATGTTGGCTTCGCCCAGTGCCTTTTCCGCCTCGCTGCCGAGCATGCCCTTTGCAAAAACATCGACCAGCATGACGTGCGTGTCGGTTCCTCCCGAGATGATTCGATAGCCCTCCGCCGCCAGAGTCTCGGCGAGCACCTTGGCATTGGCGACCACTTGCCGCGCGTACACCTTGAATTCAGGCTGCATCGCTTCGAGAAAGCAGACTGCCTTTGCGGCCATGATGTGGACCAGCGGGCCACCCTGCATGCCGGGGAAAACCGTCTTGTCGATGGCCGGCCCCAGGTCAGCCTTCGCCAGGATCATGCCCGAACGCGGGCCGCGCAGCGTTTTGTGCGTTGTGGATGTGACGATATGCGCGTGCGGCACCGGTGAAGGATGCGCGCCACCAGCCACGAGTCCTGCGAAGTGCGCCATATCGACGAGGTAGAGCGCACCCACTTTGTCCGCGATCAGGCGCATGCGCGCAAAGTCGATTATGCGGGGATAGGCGCTGCCTCCGCCGATGATCATCTTGGGGCGCTCTTTTTCTGCAAGGCGCTCGAGTTCGTCGTAGTCGATGGTCTCGGTTTCCTTCGTGACGCCGTAAGGAATGATCTTGTAAGTCTTGCCGGAAAAATTCAGATGATGGCCGTGCGTGAGATGGCCACCATGCGCGAGATTCAGACCCAGAATCGTGTCTCCGGGCTGGAGCACCGCGGCATACGCTTCCATGTTGGCTTGCGACCCGGCGTGCGGCTGCACATTGACGTACTCCGCGCCAAAGAGTTCTTTTGCACGGGATCGAGCGAG
Organism: Terriglobales bacterium; assembly: GCA_035652655.1. Lineage (GTDB taxonomy): Bacteria > Acidobacteriota > Terriglobia > Terriglobales > Acidobacteriaceae > Gp1-AA133. Next base: position 19,012 of record DASRDJ010000364.1, on the reverse strand, counting down.
GTTCTCCACCACGTCGGTGAATTCGCATCCCCCGTAATAGCGTTTGCCCGGGTAGCCTTCCGCGTATTTGTTGGTGAAAACCGAACCGGCCGCTTCCAGCACCGCCTCACTCACGAAATTTTCGGAGGCGATGAGTTCGAGCCCTTCATGCTGGCGGCGGGTCTCGTTGTCGATCGCGGCGGCGATCTGCGGGTCGGCTTCAAACAACGGACGGTACATCGATTGATCACTCATCATTCGCTCCGGTGATGGTCGGTGGCAGAGAGCGTGGCACCGCCACCGCAACCGCGGCGGTCGAGGCCGCAACCCCTGATTCTACGCTTCAAACGCGGTTCGGAAAAATGAGGCGAGGTGCCAGCCGTCCATGTATTTGTAAGGAGTCTCGCCGGTCGTGTAGTGACCGCAGGGCAGGACGACAACTTTGTGATCCAGGCGGTGAGCGGCAAACTGGTCCACCACTTCGCGGGAGAATTCCGGCAGGAAGGTTAGATCGTAATTGGCGTAAATCACCAGCGACCTCTTGGGATGGCGCGCGAACTTATCGAAGTAGACCATGGGGCTGATGGCCAGCCACAGGTCGCGCAAGCGCTCCAGGTCGATCGCGCTTTCGATGCCCTTCCGAATGTGCCGGGTGGATTGCCCGTGCCACACTACATCGGCGAAGTAAGTGGAGGCATGATTGAAAGCGGCGGCTCGAATGCGGGCATCGTGCGCGCTGGCAATGAATGCGTAGCACGAACCAAGACTCGTTCCAATCACTCCCAGTTGTTTGTACCCCTTCTGCTCGAGCCAATCGAAGCAGCAACGAATATCGACGACGCCCTGGCGAACGGCGTCGAGCGTGCGCCCGATGTTCGCCGAGACCGCGTAATCCGCGCGCCCGATTTCCGCCGGCATGCGAATGTCGTGATACGGCATGCTCAACCGCAGAACTGCGATGCCAAGAAGATTCAGCACTCGGCACAGCCCGGTATAGGAGACCGCGTCCGAGTTCCAGTGGGGCAGCAGCACCACCGCCCGCCGGCCGCGTGCGGGAAACCAGCGAGCGTTGACCCGGTTGTTTTCCGGAAAGGGCGTTTTCACCGGAGAGGTGAAGCGGAGAAACTCCGCATACGTTCCGCGGACTTTTTCCTCGAGCTTCGGATCGGGAACTTCGCGGGTGCTGAACACCTGCACTTCGCGATTCTCTAACTGGAAGTCCTGAGGCGTCTGGTAAGAATAAAAATCGTCGCTATTGGCGATGATGCGCTGGTTGTAGTCCGCAAAGAACTGTTCCGGATCGGCCGGTATCTCTCCAGGACGCACCCCGTTGCGGCATGGCCACGCGTGCGCCCACTCCGTTCCCCAATCGAGGGGACGGACGATCCGATTATTGTCGACGGCGGTAAGGCGATCCTCCCACTCGTACATCCACTTGGCGTAGCGGCTTGGCATGTGATGGATCGAATATAGCAAGAGCGACGACGAACAGGCAGCAAGTGCGCAGCCAGTGGGGATTTGCTGCATTCAGCGGTCAATTTGTGGGGCGTTGCGCGCTAAGCCGCGGGCTTTCCTCGCGCCATTCCCTTTGATAACATGGCTGCCCCATCAGGGCCCTGTTCGATTTGTACCCCGGCGATCGCAACGTAAATTCAAGCGAGGGTCCCCATGAAATCAGAACAATTTGACTTGATCACCGTTGGCGGCGGTCTCGGCGCATCGGCGCTTGCCATTGCCATGGCTCGCGAAGGCGCCCGCGTGCTCGTGATCGAAAAGGAAGAGAAATTCCGCGACCGGGTTCGCGGGGAGTACCTGTCGCCCTGGGGTGTGGCGGAGGCGCGAGAGTTGGGCATCGCAGATTTACTGTTGCAGTGCTGCGCCAAGGAAGTTCCCTGGATCGAAATGGGGTTTGGGCCTCGCAACGTGGCGGAGACCACACCGCAAATGATGGCGTCGTTTACCTATAGCCATCCTGAAATGCAGGAGGTCTTGCTAGCGGAAGCCGCGAAGGCAGGCGTGCAGGTCCGTAGAGGTAGCATCGTGCAAGGGATCGAGCCCGACGCGAGTCATCCGGTGGTCATCACCCGCAATGGAAAAGATGAGCGGATAGAAGCGCGGCTCGTGGTGGGCTCAGATGGTCGCGGATCGGCCGTTCGCAAGTGGGCGCAGTTTGAAAATCAAAGGAATGTGCAGCCTTTTCAGTTTGCGGGAGTGCTTCTGACAGGAGTTTCGGGACGCGACGATCTCACCACTTTCCTCTTCAATCCTGAGCTGGGTCTGGTCATCGCCGCGATTCCGCAAACGAAGCAGCGCTGGCGCGCTTATTTGGGGTATCCGGTGAATGGTGGACGCGCGCTGCAGGGCGCAGAAAAGCTCAAAACATTCCTGACCGAGTCCGCCAAAGTCGCACCGGGTATCCAGGAACTGTATGCGAATGTCGAATGCGTTGGACCGCTGGCCAGCTTCGAAGCCGGGGAGAACTGGGTGAACCATCCGTACCACGACGGTGTGGCACTCATTGGCGATGCCGCAGGAACGAACGACCCCACCTTCGGGCAAGGCATGCCGATGACTCTGCGCGACGCTCGAGTGCTGCGCGACGCATTGCGCACTCACTCCGATTGGGATCAGGCGGGACATGAATACGCTCGCCAGCACGATCAATACTTCCAGGATATGCGTAAGGTGTGTGGCTGGCTGCGCACCCTGTTTCAGGATCCGGGACCGGAAGCGCAGACTGTTCGCCAGCGCGCGATGCCGAAAATCGCCGAGGATCAGACGCGGGTGCCCGATCATCTCTTTGGAGGTCCGGAACTGCCTTGCGATGAAACCGTCCGAGCGCGATTGTTCGGCGAGTTATGAGAAGTGCACGCGTGGGACGCGCTTTGAAATGCCGCAGAGAATTTCGTAAGGCACGGTACCGCAGAGATTCGCGAGTTCGACCGCGTCGACCCTGAGATCGCCGCTGCTGCCAATCAGTGTCACGTCGTCGCCTTCCTCAACCCCGGCAATCTGGGTGACATCGACCAGCGTAAGGTCCATCGAGATGGCGCCCACGATTGGCGCATACGCGTCGCGCACGATCACGCGTCCCCGGTTCGAGAGACCGCGGCGGTAGCCATCCGCATAGCCCACAGGAAGAACGGCGATGCGCGCGGGGTGCGGCGTCGTGTAGGTTCCGTTGTAGCCGAGCGCCTGCCCCGCGCCGAATTCGCGAATCGAGATGATGCGCGTTCTCCAGGAAAGCGCAGGCTCCAGATCGAGCGGAGGGGGGCTGGCGACTTGCTTTCCCCCTCGACTCTGCTTCAGCGCGTATCCATACAAGGCAATCCCCGGACGCACCATGCTCCGCCAGGTTTCTGGCCGAGTCAGCATTCCAGCCGTGTTGTCCATATGCAGCAGCGCTGGACGGAAGCCTGCCTCTTGCACGATGCGAATGGCGCTCTCGAAATTCGCGATCTGCTGTTGGTTCTCCGGCGCGTCCAGAATTTCTGAAGACGCAAAGTGAGTAGAGATGCCTTCGAGCACGATGTTTGGATGTCTGCGAATCTCGCGGCACATGGAAGCAACCTCATCCAGGCTCACACCCAGCCGCCCCATGCCGGTATCGATTTTCAAGTGAACGGGCTGCGGACCAGCGTCCTGATCGCGCGCGGCCCGCTCGAGCAGCTCAAGGTGCCAAGGCTCCCAGACGGTCGCGGTCAGATTCTGGCGGACGACTTCTTCTTCCTCGCCGCGCCAGAAACCAGTCATCAGCAGAATTCGTCCGCCCAGTCCGGCGGAACGCAGCGGCATTCCTTCGTCGGTGGTGGTTACGCCGAACCACTTTGCTCCTGCTCTTTCGAGGGCCAGCGCGCAAGGCGTCGCACCGTGGCCGTAAGCATCCGCCTTGATGACGGCGCAGACTTCAACCGCCTTGCCAACGTGCGTGCGCAGGGCGCGGAAATTGCCGCACAATTTATCGAGCGAAATTTCCGCCCAGGTGGGACGCGCCGATTGTCGGGGAGCTACACCGAGTGTCGCAATACTCACAGTTTCAAAATTATATCGGCTGCGGATTTCAGAACGAACGTTACCGTCGGCCGATGAGCTCTCCGGAACGATCGAGCATGCGCGTGAGTCCCTCTCGAAGACAAAGGCGATGCTGCGCGAACGGCCGGCGCTAAATTCGCGGGAGGGCGGTCTCAATGTGAATCACTATGAGCTAAGTTGTTGAAACTTCGTTTAGCGCTCATAAGCTGTTGATAATTGCCTAAGAGGCGGTGCCTGGAATGCCCTGTAGCAGCGCTTAGAAGCCCGCAGTGCGCCAGTTGAGGGCCGGGTGGTGGTTTAAGGGTCTCCAAGCCACAAGTCGAAGCCCATAAGTCATCCTGGCGCTAGATGTATCTTTTAGTTAACCTGAAAGGCAGTCTGCCCGAGGGAAGTCTGAAAATAGCCCGGCGCTTTCAGCGCCGGGTAATGGACAAACCTGACGCGTCCCGGAGGGACGCTTGAAAGTTCGTCACAAATTTCAGCCGTCCCTCCGCACGGCCATGGTGACCGCGCCCTCCCCGCCTCTGAAGTGGCGGGCTATTTTCATTCGCCCTCCGGGGGCGACACGATCTCCTCAACTCTAACCGCCGGAGAGCGAAAAATTCACCGTCACCTGTGTCTCGACCTCGACCGGATCTCCATTCAGGATGTACGGCCGATAGCGCCACTGACGAACCGCATCCAGAGCGGCACCCACCAGCATCGGATGGCCGCTCAAGGTTTGCAGATTTTCAATCGAACCGTTCCGGCTGATGATCGCGCGAATTACAACTGCACCCTGAATTCGCGCAGCGCGCGCCAATGGTGGATAGACCGGCTGCACTTTGTAGATCAGGTTTCCTTCCATCATGTGCGAGATGCGCGGCGGGTGGGCCGTGGGCGGCGGAGATGCTACGACGGGAAGCGCCGTCCCGATCGAGCCGATGATCGGGTTGTTACTTGCGAGAGATCCGGTCCCTCCTGGTACGCAAACCGAGCAGGGCGCGGAATCCTGTGGCGCAGAGTCCTCCACCACGGTGCCAATGTGAGAAGGAATGATCTGCGGAGCGACCACGATTCCGTTGATCATGTTGCTTTGACGGACGGCGGCTGAAGAATGTTGTTGCGCGGCAGGCGGCGGCCCGGGTGGTGCCCCAATCGGGGCGCTCATCGAAAGTAGGTGCAGTTTGGGTAATCCTTCGGTGTAAAGAAGCGGGAGCATCAACAGAATCGCAACGCCCAGCGTTTGCAGCGCGAACGACACCAGCGTGGTCCACCCACGCTGGCTGCGAGAGAGATTTGATTCGAGCAGGCTATCGGCGAACATCGTGTCCTCCAGAACAGCGATTGCTAGCTGTAAGGACACCGTGTTCGTCATACGTGGCAGAGATTCCTGAAAATAAAAAAGGCCGCGCGGGTACGCGGCCTTCGGGAACTTTCACGGCACCAGAGGTGTCGTGATGAATCTACTTCGGTGGTTCGGGCTGCTTTACAGGCGGCGTCGCCGGCTTCGTGCCTGGGACGGCCGGTTTCGCAGCAGGAGCCGGTTTCGCTGCACCAGTTGCGGGCGGAGGTGCGACGCCGGATTGCGCGTTGTAGACATCGACCACAGGCTTGGTCACATCAACGGACTCGCCCCACCACACCACCGGGCTCTGCGGCCAGGGTTGCGAGGTGTCGACGATCATTCCGAAGCCATTGTCGGTCGCGTACTTGATCAACACCGGGCCGAGCTTCTGAAGGATGCGCTGCGCGATTTCGTTCTGCTGGTTCTGCGCATCTTCCCGGGCGTCCTGCAACTGGCGGTCGAGAGACTTCTGCTTGGTCTCGATCTGCTTCACCAGGTTGGCGCGAGCATCGTCGTTCAGCTTGTCGCCCTGGGTGTTGAGCTGTTTTTTCAGGCTCTCGATTTCGTCGTTCGAACCTTTCAGTTCGTTTTGCTTGGGCTCGAGCTTCTTGCTGAGCGCCTCGAAATCGCGACGTCCTTCGTTGGTGGCGAAGATCGCCTGTTCCATGCTGATGGTGCCGATCTTGGTGCCCGGTCCGGTCACGGCCGGAGTCGCCGGGGCGGCCGATGCAGGCTTGGCGGCGGCAGGCGCGGCTGCGGCGCTGCCGGTTTGAGCCAGGGCAGCTACCGAAATGACGAAGGCCGTGGCCAGAAGGATGCGCGTGAACTTGCTTTTCATTGGATCGCTTGGACTCCTTGGAAATTGTTCCGGGAAATTTTGGCTTACGTCTTTCTTCCCAGATTTACGCTGGGCCGTGCCACTAGGTTGCCGGGTCTTGAAGAGGAAATCTTCGCGACCGGACAGGTGAGCCTGTTCAGCTCCTCACGCCGAACCTGATATGCGTGGCAGCACACCCCGAATCTGTCGACCGTGTCAGGGCAGAAGCCGTTTCATTATAGCACTTACCGTCAAACGATCCTGCTCGTAGCTGCCCCCATCACAGGGACTAGAACGTCGTTGCCACCGTGAAACGGAAAGTCTTGCGCGGTTCGCGCAATGTGAAAACCGAGCTGTAGGTGTTAATGGTCTGCGTATAGGTATAGTCGCCGGCCGCTTTGTAGAGGAAAGGCTCCGTTGCGCCCGGGAACATGCTGCGGGTAATGGCAGTCGGCGCCGTAGCCGTCGAGTCGAGTCGCAAGGGGTTATAGGCCCAGTAAATGCGGAAGGGCGCGTTGATCACGGGCAGCATGACCTGCAACTCGAGGCCGGTCGACATGCGCGGGGTCCAGTTAGATCCGGCTACTGGTTTCAGGAACCCCGAGAAGGTTAATTTCTCTCCGCCTATGCAGTTCAAAGCAATGTCGAGGGCCGGGCACCCGAATTGTGTGTTGTTGATGTCGCTTAACTGACCGGGATTAATGCGCAGTTGCGACTGGCGAACGATCGGGTTGATGCCCATGTCCATGAAGGGCGCCAGGGTGACCGGACCAACGATTGAGACGCGATACTCGACGTTGCCGAAGACGTTCAGATCGCCGCCGGGCTGAACGATGCTCGCAATCGGAATCGGAATCTGGTAAGGGCCGAGTCGTTGGTTGGACGGATCCTTAAACACGGTCGAACCGTCCGGGTTGGTCAGGTTCACGACGGCCTTATTGGGCAGGAATGCAATCGGGGATACCGATCGGATATCGAATCCGCGCAAGTCGTTCTCACCACCCATGTAGAAGCGCTGGAACGGAGGAGCGACCAGTCCGCCGTAACCGGTGAGGAACGACCCCTGAAAGTTGACGCCGATCGCATTGCGATGCTTCTGCATGGGAAAGAACTGCTTGTATTGCACAATCGGTCGAACTGATTTCACCGTCCCGCCCAGTCCGGCGATCTCACCGCCGAGGAAGAGTTGCTTACCGCTGTGGGGCTGGTAGGAGGCGTCGAGTGTGTTGATGGTGAGACTCGGTAGGATCTTGCTCGTAATGATACCGCTCAACGCATTCGGCCCGGAGATGCCGCGGAACGCGAGGTTCGTGAACAACGCCTTGGACGCATCGCTGAGTGCGATCAGCGATGAGTTGTCGAACGAGTACGTCAAGCCCACGCGCTTCAAGGAGCGGTGCAGTGGATAACTCAACGAGGTGGTAAAGCCAGTGCTGGACTGGGTGTAGTTCTGAAGGTTCTGCAGGTAGTAGGAAGGCAGGTTCACCTGCTGTCCGCTCAGGATGGCGTACTGGCGCGCCTGGTTATAGCTGGTGCGAGTGGTGTACACCGTGAATCCCGCCTGCAGAGGCCGGTCCCACAAGTAGGGTTCTGTGAAGCCGAAAAGAACACTGCGCATCAGGTTGCCGATGCTCGCCTGGACCTGCAGCGTCTCGCCGAGTCCCAGGAAGTTGTTCGTCTGGTAACTCAGACCGATGAACGCGCCTTCCAAACCACTGACGCCGCCATTGAGGCCGATGCTGTTCTTGCCTTTCTCATGGACCTTCAGGGCAAGATCAACCAATCCATCTTTTTCGTCGAGCTTCTTGTCGGTCGTGTTGGGGTCGTCCGGCTTCAGCTGCTCAAAGTAGCCCAACTGGTTCAGGCGCAGAAGACTGAACTCCCACATGCGCGAGTTGTAGACCTGGCCTTCCTCGAGAGCAATTTCGCGGCGGATTACCTTATCGCGCGTAGTCGTGTTGCCCTGGAACTCGATGCGGCGGACGTAGAACTGCTTGCCTTCGTCGACGTCGATGTCGAGGAAGATCAGCTTCTTCTCGTCGTCGAACTTTGTGTCGGGAACCGACGTGAAGTTGATATATCCGTACTCGCCGTACGCCTTGCGCAAGTTCTCCAGGCCCTTGCCGACCTTTTCGCGGCTGAAGATGTCGCCGTCCTTGATCGGGAACAGGGCGCGAAGGGCCTTGGTGTTGGTAATCGCCTTGTTGTTCTTGAAGGTGATGCTGGCGAGCTTGTAGCGATCGCCTTCCTCGATCGGCATCGTGATGTCGACGGCCTTTCCCGGCCCCTTTTGTATGAGCGGAACATGGAATCCCGGATGCCCGGTGTCGTGGATTTCGGTCTTCGGGTCTTGCACGAGAACCTTGAAGAATCCGCGATTCTGATACTCGTTGCGGACGCGTTCGGTGTCTTCTTCGAGCTTGGTCGCGTCGTAAGTCTTCGCGAAGATGTTCTCGAGGAAGATGGAATGCGGGATACCGATGGGCTTGAGATTCTTCATCGCCGCGCGGAGGGTGCGGCTATTGATGTTGCGATTGCCCGTAAAGCGAATGCGGCCTACTTTAACCTTCGGTCCTTCTTTCACCACGAAAGTGATACCGACAGCGGCCGGCGGAATTGGGCGGACTTCGGAACGGATGGTTGCGAACTGACGTCCGTGCTCGGCTAATAGTTCCTTGATCGCGACTTCAGCTTTCTTGATGCGCGTCGGGTCGTACTGGCTTTCGACCGAAAGTCCGACTTTTCGTTCCTTAAAGCGATCGAGCACGTCGCTGGTCGAGACCGAACTCAGGCCCGTGTAGTTGATCTCGCGGATGGTCGGCTTTTCTTTCACATAAACGTGAATGCGCCAGCCTTTGGGCGTCTGCTCACGCTCGAAGCGGATGTCTTCGAAGTAGCCGGTATTCCACAGGGAATTGAAGTCGCGCTCGAGGCCTGCGGCGTCGTAGACGTCGCCCGGGTGGGTGAAAATGCGCGCCTTCACGGTATCCGCCGGAATGCGCCGGTTGCCGTGGATCACGATTTCGGTGACCAGATCCTGCTGCGCCCATCCTCGCGGACAAAGAAGCACGAGAAGAACGAGCACGAATCCGGCAACGGAACGGCGCATGGCCGTCGCTCCCGGTCCACAACCCTCAGCAAATGAGTGAGATGGGGAATTCGAGATAGCGGAGCGGCGCTGGGCGCTCGGCCGTGGCACAGGGATATCCGGATGAAAGCGAAAGTGAATCGCTACTACCTCGGCCTCTGGGAGTCAGGAAAACGGCAATTATACGGTAGACGTGGGCACAGCGTCCAAAGTCTGCGCCTGCCAAACCGGTTGTTATGTATTCATTTTGCTTAACTTCGATGGCCGAGCTGGCGTCGCCAACTCCACCTCAACCAAGACGGAATAAAACGTGGCGGAGTTGCCCATGTCCGTAAGTTTTTCTGAGGTGAGCACGTTTATGTTGCTCCCACCCGGGGTCAGCTTTGCCCAATTAAGGGCTGCAGCGACGACGCCTGCCTGCACGCTACCGTTCACCCGGGCCCGCAGGGTCTGTTCCCCTCGCGAATTGAACACTCGGACTGAGTCGCCGTCGCGAATGCCTCTTTTCGCAGCATCGCCCGGGTGAAGCTCGAGGAGGCCCGGTTCCTCCATGGCTTGGACGGAAGGCAGGTTGGAGAACGTCGAATTCAGGAAGTTGTCGGCCTTGCGGGCGAGTAGCTCAAGTGGGTAAGACTGCGCACCTGCGCTGTGACGGGATTCTTCCGGCGGGATGAATTCGGCGACCGGATCGAGCCCTTGCGCGATCAGGGCGGCGTTATACAGTTCCGCTTTGCCGCTGGGAGTTTGGAATCCGCCTTGCGCGAATGGAAGGAACGGCGTGTCCGAACCGTCTTTCTGGGCAGGCGCGAAGTTCAGGCGAACGTGGCCATCGCATTCAAGGCGCTCGCGATCAATGCCTTCCAGCCAGGGGTTGGTGGAGTCGAGGGCCTGGTCGATCATCTCGTCCACGGATTCGCTGAAGCAGGGATCGTTGAATCCCATGGCGTGCGCCAGACCACGAAACACCTCCACGTTTGATCGGCACTCGCCGAGAGGCTCAATCGCCTGCTTCGACATTTGCAGGTAGTGGTGGCCGTAAGCCGTCTGGAGGTCTTTCTGTTCGAAGAAGGTCGTGGCCGGGAGGACGATGTCGGCGTAATCGGCTGTGTCGGTGAAGAACTGCTCGTGCACCACCGTAAACAGATCGGGACGGCGCAAGCCGCGGATGACTTCATTGTGGTCGGGGCAGACCGCAGCTGGATTCGAATTGTAGACAAACAGCGCCTTCACAGGAGGATCGCTGAGCGAATTCAGCGCCTTGCCCAGTTCCACCATGTTGACGACCCTCGCCGGACGTCCGAGAGTTTCGGTCATGAAGTCGGCGCGTTCGAGCGGAGCTTTATTCAAGTTCCATCCACCGCTCAGCGAAAGCTGAAGGCCGCCGCCCACCTCTTTCCAAGAACCTGTAATGCAGGGAAGCATGGTGATGACGCGCATCGCCACGCCGCCGCCTTCCGACCGTTGCACTCCATAGTTGACGCGAATCGCCGCTGGTCGCTGGGTCGCGTATTCGCGGGCGAGCTTGCGGATGTCCTCTGCTGCGATGCCCGTCCACGCGGCGACTTTTTCTGGCGGATAATTTTTTACCTTTTCCTGCAGTTGCTCGAAGCCGATGGTGTGCTGCGCGATATAGTCGGCATCGTGAAGGCCTTCTCCGATGATCACGTGCATCATGCCGAGAGCGAGCGCAGCATCCGTGCCCGGATTAATCGGCAAATACCAGTCCGCGCACTTCGCCGTTCGGGTCTTGTAGGGATCGATGACCACCAGCTTCGCGCCCGCACGGCGGGCTTCCTCGATGAATGGCCACAGGTGCAGGTTGTTCCCGTGGATGTTGGCGCCCCACGCGATGATGTAACGCGAGTGGCGAAACTGTTCGGGTTCCGTGCCGAGCTTGACGCCAGTGACCGACTTCAGTCCGGCTTCGCCGGCCGCTGAACAGATTGTTCGTTCGAGTTGCGAAGCCCCCAATCGGTGGAAGAAACGGCGATCCATTGAGGCGACGCTGAGAGTGGCCAGGGTGCCGCCGTACGAATAGGGCAGGATCGCTTCCGGGCCGAATTCCGTGGCGATGCTCCGGAATCGATCGGCGACTTCGCAGAGAGCCTCATTCCAGGAAATGCGCTGAAAGTCGGTCGAATCCTTGCTGCCGGAGCCTTTGGGCACGACCCTGCGCATGGGGAAGAGAACCCGGCCCGGCGAATACACGCGATCGAGATACTTGGCGACCTTCGCGCATAAGAAGCCGCGCGTAACCGGATGGCTGGGATCACCCTGAATCTTCGTCGCTCGTCCGTCGTCAACTGTGATAAGAACACCGCATGCGTCGGGACAGTCGTGCGGACAGGCGGCATGAACAACTTTCTTCATGATCTTCCGATTATAAGGGGCAGGTGCGTGGGGAGCGGCGGATTTGGAGACTTCAGATTGGTCCATTTCACCACAGAGACACAGAGGCACAGAGAAAGCCCTTAGGCTGATTTCCTCTGTGTCCCTGTGGTAGAACCCTGTAAGGATGGATTTGCTCTAGAGTCGAGGTCTAAAGTTCCCTCAGCGATCGTAGAAATCGCGAGCCACGAAATCGGGATGCGTGGCGTGGAGGCCCGACCCCACAGCGTGCGCTGCATTCCCTGAAGGGTGCGTCAGGACGATCGACGGCCGGGACGTCGATCTTACTGTTGTGCTCGTGACACTCGCCACTTCGCCTGCCATCCTCTGATCCAATTCCATCAACCAGGCCAGGAGCGGCAGCAAGCCGAATCCCAGTCCGTTCAGGATGCCATGGGAGTTGGCCATCCCGGGGACCGTGATCCAGTCTCGCTTGAAGTACTCGCTGACGGCATAGAGTCCAGCCAGCGAGAACGCTCCCATTGCCGCCCAGGTGCCGATTCGCAGGTAGATGGTGGCTGGGGTGCTCTTCCAATCACCTGCCATCCACCACGAAATCAGTGCCAGAGCCGTTACACAGGCTGACAGAGAAATCGCCGCGACAAATCGGAGCGCGGGAGAGAAGACGAATCCGGCTGCGAGCACGAAGGGCAGGAGCGCGATGAGCCATATCAGAGTGGGCAGACCCGGCATTCGCAGTCGCCGCGATTCGAACTCGTGCAAGGTGGCAGTGGCGATCAAAGCGGTGGCGAACCCGCTGTAGTGGAAATGTACTGCGGTCAAGAGAATGATGGGCTCCTGAAACCCCATGGGGCGGAGGCCTGCACGGGAGAGCACCAGCCACGCGGCTCCCAGGACCAAGTCGGCGTAAGCGATGTTCAGGATCATGGACTCGGCTGTCCGTTCTTGGCGCCACCATTCCAAGAATCGCCGACCTGCGAGAAAAAGGCACTGCAAGAGCCACAGCGCGCTCAGCGTTGCGGCGGTCCGTCCCGGCGGCAGCCAGAATACGGCGGCCACTGCCAAGGTTGCTGAGAACTGGAGAATGCGGATTGCGTCAAAGCGCTCACGTGTTCCCGCGAGGCGTCGGGTCAATTCCAATCCAAGCGGCACGATGACCAGCGGCGCAAACAAGAAGAGCAGCTCGATGATGCCAAAGCGCGCGCGCCCCAATCCCGCGAGGGTTGCGAACGCCGCCCACACGGCTGCGCCGCACAGACTAGAAATCGAGTTCCAGGCGGCTTGTTTCTGCGTAGGCACAAATACTCGGCTGGACATGGCGACCTCCTCAAAGCGCGGGATGGACGGAGACAAATCCGAAGATCCCGACCAGAGCAATCAGTGACACGAGATACAAAGCGTCGAGCGCACGGTTGGCTCGCCGAATTTCGCGTTCGTAGTAAAGAGTCTGAAGGAAAATCCGCAGAAGCCAGAAGCCGCACAGGAATGCGCTCAGGAACCGTCCGAGCGGGCTGCCGCCAGCCAGATCGCGGGAGAAACCAAAACATAAAGCGCTGAACAGGCCGACGATCAGCACGATGTAGAACCAGTGGACGTAAAAGATCTGGCGCAGAAAGACGGGAACGTTCTTGAGGTTCTCTCGCACGCGCAGACGATGGGGCAACGGAATATTGGCCAGCACGATGCCGGCGTGAATGGCACCCGCGATCCAGAGCAGATGAATGGCCGAAGCCGCGGTCATAGCGCACCGCCTTGACTTGGACCCGATACGACCTTGGCTTTCGTTCGCGGAATGAAACGGCTTAGGATCCAGCCCAGCATCAGTACTGACCCCACCAGGCCAATCAGCCCCCATTTCAGTTGGCTCGTCACGGCCAATAACGGCGGGACGTTCGTATCCGGCTCCGCGAGCATGGCGAAGATCGCCGGAGTCAGGATCACGGCTACGTTAGAGAAGACGGTCCAGAATTCCGCACGCTCTGCGTTGCCGCAGAGTTCCTGCAGCTGCGTGCGCAGCGGACCGCTGAGGTAGCGGACGACGGCGAAAGCCGCCAGCAGCGTGATCGTCAGGCCAGAGACGAACAGGAGTGACGGGCTCATAGAACGCTCCTTTCACCAACATCGACTTTCAGATGTTTCTGTAGAGACAGAATATTCGGGCCCAAAAAAATCATTTCGCTTTCCCCCCAAGCAGTCTGCGAATCTTGCCGCGCATGCCGAGCACGCGGCGTAGCACCGGCATGGAAACCTGGCTCATTTCGCCGTACGCAGAATTCGCCGCCTCGAAGAATTCGGTCATGCTTTCCAATCGTTCGCGAGTGTAGGCGTCCGCTCCGCTGCCCGAGCCCAACTCGGCCAGGCATCCGCGCAGAAGCTGGAGCGTCGGATCAACTTCGCGCCGTTTACGCTGGTCGACGATCAGGCGGAACATCTCCCAGACGTCTTTCATGGACTCGTAGTGCTCCCGCCGTTCGCCTAACACGTGGACTGGCCGGACGATGCCCCAGCTCTCCAGCTCGCGGATCGAGGTGCTGACGTTGGAACGGGCGACATTAAGCGTCTCGGCGATCTCGTCGGCGGGCATGGGCTTGGGAGCGAGAAACAGAAGCGCATGGATCTGGGCAACGGTGCGGTTGATGCCCCAGCGGGTGCCCATTTCTCCCCAGTGCAGGATGTATTGGCGTTGGACGTTGGTTAGAGTGGCCATACTGTAATTTCTGTACAAACAGAAATTACAGAAATAACGCCATTCTGTCAAGAACTCGATCTCCATTCCTTCGAGGTGATTGCGAGCGGGCAAGGACGGCTTTTTCTTCTCTATGGGGTGCGGTGCCCGACGGGCGGGGACGCCCGTCGCTCCATCAACATCTGAACGCAAAAGCCGCCCGAGGAGCGGCTTGCAAGGTGTGCTAGCGACCGACGACTGGCGACTAAAGCGTGGCGACTACTTGATCTCCATGACTTCTTTCTCTTTGCCCTTGCTCATGTCTTCCATCTTCTTAATCTCATCGTCGGTGAGTTTCTGGATCTCGTCGAGCGCGCGCTTCTCTTCGTCCTCGGTAATCTTCTTGTCTTTCATTGCCTTCTTGATGGCGTCGTTGCCATCGCGCCGGATGTTGCGGACGGCGGTGCGGTGCTCCTCGAGAACTTTGTGCAGGTGCTTGACCATGTCGCGCCGGCGTTCTTCGGTCAGGGCGGGCACCGGAACGCGGATGAGTTTCCCGTCGTTCATCGGATTCAGCCCTAGGTCGGCGGTGCGAATGGCTTTCTCAATCCCCGCCAGTGAGGAAGGATCGAAGGGCTGCACCGTGATCATCTGCGGTTCGGGCGCGTGCACGGTAGCAATCTGGTTCAACGGCATCTGCGAGCCGTAGTAGTCGACCGAAACACTGTCGAGCATGTGGACCGAGGCGCGCCCAGTGCGTGTGGCCGCCATCTCCTTGCGGAAGTCCTCGACCGCCTTCTCCATCCGGCTCTTCAACTGAATATAGGTTTCCTTCAGTCCCGGGACGCTCGCCATCGTTGCCTGAGCCATAGTTAGCTCCAAGAGTCAGGAATCAAAACGTAGGATTATAAACCCGGTGGTTCGCTGGTAGCTGGGGTCGCTAGCTAATGGCGAACCCTAAGGGCTCCAATGAACTGCTAAATCAAAAGTCGGTCGGAGAAACTTTATCTGAAATTTCAGTTCGATTTTTGTCTTGCTTTGCCATCAGCTACCGACTGTCAGCCACCAGCGCTCGTCAAGCACTCACCAGCGAGCCGATCTTCTCGCCCATGACGACCTTCTGAATGTTGCCGCGCGTGTTCAGATTGAACACGATGATGGGGAGATTATTGTCCTTGCACAGGGAGATAGCGGTCGAGTCCATCACTTTCAGTCCTTGCCGCAATACATCCATGTAGCTGATCTGGGCAAATTTCTTGGCGTCTTTCACGATCATGGGGTCGGCGTCGTAGATGCCGTCCACCTTGGTCGCCTTCAGAATGGCATCGGCCTTGATTTCCATGGCGCGCAGCGAGGCTGCAGTGTCTGTCGAGAAGTAGGGATTGCCGGTGCCGCCGGCGAAGATAACCACGCGCCCCTTTTCCAGGTGCCGGATGGCACGGCGCCGTATGAACGGTTCGGCCACCTGGTTCATCTCAATCGCCGACTGCACGCGAGTGTGCACACCGTTTTTCTCGAGCGCATCCTGCAAGGCTAGCGCATTGATGACCGTGGCCAACATGCCCATATGGTCGGCCGAGACCCGGTCCATGTCTTTGGCTTGCTGCGCCACCCCGCGAAAGAAGTTTCCGCCACCCACGACGATGGCGATCTGGATCTCGAGGGCCCGGACGTCTGCTAATTCGGCAGCAATCTCATGAACTCGGATGGAGTCGACGCCGAAGCCCTGGCCTGCGGCCAATGCCTCACCGGACAGCTTGAGAAGGATTCGCTTGAAGACAGTATTCGGCATGAAGTGGAGGATACCGTCGTGCTCGGGGTTTGGAGCGTTATGAAACTGTACCAAGGTTCCGGTGGCACATGCATCCGAAACCTTGGTCGTTGAAATTGGGAGCTTACTTCGCGACCGGGGCAGCCGCCTCGCCACCCTCCTCCGGCTTCTGCGTGGTAAAGGCCACGGTCATGCTTGCCTCGCCCACCTTGAAGCGCGCGAACCGACGCACGGCGATGTTTTCGCCCAGTTTGCCGATCTTGGTCGCCACCAGTTGACCAACGCTGATGGTCTGGTCCTTGATGAAAGGCTGCTCGAGCAAGCAGACTTCCTCGTAGAACTTTTCCATTTTGCCGGCGACCATCTTTTCGGCGATATGCTGCGGCTTGCCGCTGGCCACGGCCTGCGCCAGAAAAATATCTTTCTCGCGGGCGTAGGCTTCAGGCGTGACGTCTTCTTTGCGGACGTACCGCGGATCGCTGGCGGCAATGTGCATGGCAACGTCGTGCACGAGTTCCTTGAAGTCGTCCGTACGCGCGACGAAGTCGCTTTCGCAGTTCACTTCGACCAATACACCGATCTTTCCGCCAGCATGGATGTAGCTTGCCACCGAACCCTCGCTGGTGACGCGCGATGACTTCTTGGCCGCTACGGAAATTCCCTTCTTGCGCAGAAGGATCTCCGCCTGTTCGGGATCGCCTTTGGCTTCCGTCAGAGCCTGCTTGCAGTCCATCATTGGCGCTCCGGTCTTTTCGCGGAGCTCTTTTACTTGTGCGGCAGAGATATTCACGGTAGTTGTGCCCATTTCTTAAGATTGTCCCTTCTTGGATGCCCGATCCCCAAGCCCCGATGCGATCGTCCTCAATCCGCGGGTCTCGGTGAAAATGTCCTTACAAAAATCAACCCGCGGCGTTGCGACGCGCGCGGGTCCGAAATCCGTAAACCAGTTCCGCTTATAACGTCTGGCTTTCGACCTGCGGTACCTCTTCCGCGGCGTCTTGTGCGGTGGCCGGCGCCTTCTTCGTTCCGCCGCCCAGCACGTCTTCCATGCTGATGTCCTCGGCGCCCGCTTCCGCGGTAGCTTCCTCGCCCGCCGGGGCGTTGCCCGCGTCCTGTGCGCTGTACGCCGCTGCTGCTGCCAGTTCCGCCGTCTGCTTGTCGGTCGCTAACTGCGAGCCTTCGACAATCGAGTCGGAGATCTTCGAGGCGAACAGGCGGATGGCGCGCAGCGCGTCATCGTTGCCGGGGATCACGTAATCCACTTCGCTCGGATCGCAATTGGTATCGACCACCGCAACGACGGGGATGCCCAGCTTGCGCGCCTCGCGCACCGCGATCTGCTCTTTGTTCGAGTCGATCACGAAGATCGCATCGGGCAGCCGCGACATATTCTTGATGCCGGCCAGGTTGGCCTGCAGGTGTTTGCGCTCGCGCTCGAGCTTGATGACTTCTTTCTTCGGGAGCAGCTCGTACCGGCCGTCAGTGGCCATGTCGTCGAGTTCTTTCAGCCGCTTCACCGACTTCTGGACCGTGACCCAGTTGGTCAGCAATCCGCCCAGCCAGCGCTGGTTCACATAGAACATTCCGGCGCGTCCCGCCTCTTCGGCGATCGCGTCCTGGGCCTGGCGCTTGGTGCCCACGAAGAGCACGATGCGGCCATCGGCAGCCAGGTCCTGCACGAACTTCGACGCTTCCTTGAACATCTTCAGCGTCTTCTGCAGGTCGATGATGTAAATCCCGTTGCGCTCTCCGAAGATGAATTCTTTCATCTTGGGATTCCAGCGCTTCGTCTGATGCCCGAAGTGAACACCCGCTTCGAGCAACTCCTTCATGGTGATGTTAGCCAAACAACCTCCTCGTTAGTCTGCATCCGTTGAGTCAGTTTCAAGTTTCGTGTTTCAAGTTTCGAGTAGACCACTACCAAACCTGAAACTGGAAACCCGAAACTGCTTTTCGGATTGCCATTCCCGTCCCCGCGCACGGGGCACGGGAAGAATTGAACACCTCAATCAGCTGATAGCTCGTAGTGCGTAGCTGTCAGCCAAACCCTTTTGCCATCAGCCATCGACTACCAGCCAATAGCTGAAGCGCTTTAGCGCTTCGAGAACTGGAAGCGCTTGCGGGCACCCTTCTGCCCGTACTTCTTGCGTTCCTTGCCGCGCGAATCGCGCGTGACCATGCCTTCGGTTTTGAGCTTCTTACGCAGTTCCGCATTGAACTGCATCAAGGCGCGGGCGATGCCGAGCTTCATAGCGTCTGCCTGTCCGTTGACGCCGCCGCCGGAGACGCGGGCGACCACGTTAAAAGTGGCCGCCGTGTCGGTGGAGAGCAGAGGTTGCCGCGCGCTGGAGCGCTGGGCTTCCGTCACAAAATACTCGTTGAATGGGCGGCCATTAACCTTGTAGTCGCCGCTGCCCGGACGCAAATAAACGCGCGCCACCGAAGTCTTGCGTCGTCCCGTCCCGTAATACTGAACCAATTCAGCCATTAGAGCTTTGAGCTACGAGCTGTTAGCTAGGAGCCATAAGGCTCCCACTCCAGCTTTTCGCTCCAACCTTTCAAAGAATCTTGATATGTCTTGCTCGAAGCGCAGAGCTCGAGGCTCGTCGCTTGCTTACGCCAGCACCAGCGCTTCAGGTTTCTGCGCTTCGTGCGGGTGCTTGTCACCGCGGTAAACCTTGAGCTTGGTGAACATCTGCTTGCCCAATTTATTTTTGGGGAGCATGCGCGACACTGCGTCCTCGATGATCAGTTCCGGCTTGCGATCGAAGCGCTTGTTGAAGTCTTCCGACCGCAACCCACCCGGATAACCCGTGTAGCGGTGATACGCCTTCTGCTCCGCCTTCATGCCGGTCACGCGGATTTTCTCTGCATTAATCACGATCACGTGATCGCCGGTGTCGAGGAATGTCGTGTACTGCGGGTTTTCCTTGCCCATCAGGATGCGGGCGACCTTCGAGGCCAAGCGGCCCAGAGTCTGGTCG
>DASRDJ010000363.1:0-43472 GCA_035652655.1 Terriglobales bacterium | reverse complement strand
ATGATTGGGCGGCCAGACCCGAAGTATCCGGCGGACTCTTTGTGGCTGAGCGGCTGGGAAAGATCGAATCTGGGCCCGACTTTGGCCGAGCATGGAGCGAAGCTGGTGGGCGACCAAAGGCCCGAACAGAATTTCTTTATGCGCTCCGATAATTACGTTCTGGCGAAGCGAGGCGTGGTGGCGCAAACGGCGTCGAGCTACGGCATGCACAGCGACTATCACCAGCCCACGGACGATGTAGCGCACATCGACTTCAAGCATATGACGGACGCGATCGGATCGCTGATCGGGCCGGTCGAGTGGCTGGTGCATTCGGATTTCAAGCCGGAGTGGAAAGAAGGCGGAAAGCCTTAGTCGCTAGTCTTCAGTCGCTAGTCACTAGCTAAGCCCTATGAAGGACGCGACAGTCTGTGTGGGGTTGGCGGTGGAGAGACGGGCGTCTCGCCCGTCCGCCACGCGGGGACGCCCGGCGCTCCATCGTTCGAGATGTTTGTATTGCCTACGACCAACGGCCGACCACCCGGATTTGCCCCGACCGACGATGAATGGCTAGCGACTAGAGACTGGCGACTAGCGACTGTAGCCCCGCCGCGCTTTCATGTTCAGCCTCACGTAGTCGATCAGGAATGTGGGGTCGTCTTTCGCGAACTCGCTGGTGAGCTTCGTCATGAACTGCTCGCGCACGGATGCCTCGGGAATTCTTTGCAGGTGGTGGCGCAGGATTACGTTCTCCACGAATTGATGAAATTCCAGCGCGCCGGGAAATTGTGTGGGCGCTTCCTCCAGGCTGGTCTCGATCTGCTCAAAGCCTGCGTTCTTCAAGCGCAGCGCTGCGGTTTCCGCGTCGGAGTACTCCCAAGGTGACTGGTATCCCGCAAAATACTGCGCGTACGCCGGACTCTCCATCAAGCGATGTGCTCGGTCCAGCAGGCGAGCGATGTTCTTCCCGCCGCCGCATTGGGCAACGAGCCATCCGCCGGGCTTCAGAGCTCGACGAAGATTGCGGAACAGGCGGTCGTGATCCAGAACCCAATGAAATGAGGCGGTGCTGAAGATGCCGTCGAATTCGCGGTCGAAGGGTAAGTTTAGAAGATCGCAGCGGATGAACTCGACGCGTTCGCGGAAGTCGGGCTCGAGGTAGGCGCGCGCCTCGTCGAGCATGTTCTGGGAGACGTCGAGCGCGACGACGTGGCCTTTGGGCAAGGCCTCCAGCAGATCGCGCGTGAGGCGGCCGGTACCGCAGCCTGCGTCGAGCAGGCGCTCATCGCCACGCAGGGAGACACGGGAAAGGACTTTCTTGCCCCAGCTTATTTGCGGAGCCGAGATCTGATGATAGAGGGTGGCGTTCCATTCTTTGGACATTGGACATTGGTAGTTGGCAAAAGCCCTGGAACTCGGCAGTTGTGGAATCCCACCCTAACGTCGGATGGGGCACCCGCCGTGAAACCCCCCTTAACAGGTCGGTTATCCGGGCGAGGGCGGGACGCCCTCGCGACTGCCGGTGAGACCGCGACGCCACTTTACTGCTGGAGCCTATCGTAGCGACCAGCGACTATCGACCGACTACTGCTTACCGCTTCTTCTTCCCAGCGCGTTCGATGCGCTCGTCGATGGGCTTGCGTCCGGCGAAGCCCTCTTCCGGAGAATGCCAGTGCGTGATTTTCTGTTCGCCCAACTTCCAGCAGAGCAGGACGATCTCACCGTCGACGCGACAGGGGAAGTCGAGCAGCCCGATATCGATGTCTTTGACCTGCACCCCGGTGGCGTGGATTTCAGCGACCGCATCTTTCGCGCGCTGCACGGCGCGCTCGCGCTCGGCGCGACGGCGGGCGACCTCAACCACGTTCACCAGCGTTCCGCCATTGAGGAAGATGCGGTGCGCGAGTTCCTGCATTTCCGCGTCGACATCCTCGATCAGTTTCTTGCCATTGATTGCGGTGCGCAGCAAGGACTCCAGTGTAGGAAGAAGAATTTGCGCATCTTGCAGGGTGAAAGTCCGAGAGGCCATTTCCTCCATTCTAATGCATGGGAGGTTCGGGGGCTTGGTAACGGGAGAAACGTTACTGTCAGGCTTTAGGTCATGGGCGACAGGGCTATGGGTGACAGGTCAAGCGCACTACCGGTCATCTGCGGCTTGTAATCAGATCCGGAGGCACGGCAGCCAACCCAGGCTTTTTCGGCGTTCATCGACGTCGGGATCTTGAGTGAAATCGCCTGGTCTTCAGTAACACCACGTCAGAGCCATTGTCGAGCTGTGGGCTTTGTCTCAGACTGATCGGGGATTGGGGAGCGAGTGATGAGAGCCAGCAGGCGAAGAGTGATGGCTGATCCGAGTAGAGACTGGTATTCCTGGTTGCTGCCAACACTGTGCCTAATCTTGCTCGCTGGCCTCTTGTTGAACCGGTGAAGCTGGACCGGTGCAATTGCCTCCGCCACGTTTAAGGAATGACGTGTCCTCCTCGTAGGCTCTGCCAGCCACAAAAATTGACGGCTATCGAAACGATCAATTCATTTCGCAAGCGGTGATGTCCAAATGGCCTCTGCATGCAAAGGCGCTGGAAAGTTCGTAGGCAAGTGGAGCGTCAGTGTTCGCAACACTACCCCATGCCCAGTCTGCCGCTCCTCTCAGCCGGTAAGACCATATGGAGGTCGCTACAAGATCGCCGACCACCGAGAGCCTGACCCTGATACCGGAACAGCACAGACAGGTCAGAGTTGATCATTCCTCTTGTGGCAAGACACGCACGGGCTCACTGTTGGAATATTCCATTTCAACAATGGCGGTGGCAGCGGCCTAAGGAGTTGTCGCCAAAATCGCAATTACACTGATTCCCCTCTTGATCAGTAACCTTTCGCCGGTGACCTAGCTCTTCAAACGGCGCAATTCTTTAATCGCGAGGCCTGCCTCCGAGTCCCGAATTAACTCGCCCAGGCGCTTCTGCCGCGTTGCTTCCTGTTTTGCAGTGATTACGCGATAGGCCGCAGTGCGCTGGTACCACGGCGGCTGCTTCTGGAAGAACGTCCAGGCTTTCTTGTTGGCGCGGAATTTCCTTTCGTATTCCCGGGGAAGCTTCGCGCTTTTGCGTTGTTCGTAGGCGTAGATGCCCGTCTTGTCGCCTTTGCGTGCCTTGAAAGCTTTGATGCCGGCCGGGTGCATCGAGCCGAGCTTCGTCAACTCTGTTACTCGCTTCACGTTGATAGCACTCCACGTGCTGGTTGGCTTCCGTGGGGTGAAACGGATGCGGTAGCTGACTGCGTCGATGGAGTTGCGCACGCCGTCGATCCAGCCGTAGCAGAGCGCTGCGTCGACTGACTCCGGCCAGGTGATGCTCGGCTTGCCGGAGTCGCGCTTGTAGAAGCCGACGGAAAGTTCCGCGTGGAGAGCGTGATTTTTCTCGAGCCACGCACGGAAGTCTGCCGGGGTCGCGAAGAAGAGAGGTTTGGGCGCGGAGGATTTCATGAAATCTTGAGGTTCGTTCAGAAACCTTTTCTACCACAGAGTCACAGAGTCACAGAGAATGCCGCTGAAGGATCCTCTGTAGCTCTGTGACTCGGTGGTGAAGATGTGTGCGAACCCAATCTCAGATCGAAGAGCTCATATCTTGTGAAGAACGCACTGGTCGATCAATCGTCACTTGCCACGCGACAAACGGCTGAGGGCCTGGGTGTATTCCCGTATGGTTTCGGTGAGGGCTCGGTTGTGCACGAACTGGCCGTCTTTGCGGCAATCGATCAAGCCGGCTTCGAGCAAGATCTTCAGGTGATGAGAGACCGTGCCCGGCGAAAGTTCATATTTCTCGATGATCTCGCCGCAATAGATATCGGGATGGGAGGCGATTTCCTCGTAAATCTGAAGCCGGGTGGGATCGGCCAGGGCTTTCGAAATTTTGACGACTTCCGTGGTGTCCATGATTAGTGCAAGCAATTCTAGCGGATAGCGGGCGATTCTTCTCGATTGGATGGCTTTTGCACAGGCCGCGACGCAAATGCTGAAACTTTGTAATTTGATAGTCATCAAACTATCGAAACAAGGCGGCAGGAAATGGGAGACGCAGTGAATTTCTCCTCCGCCTTCACGTGAAAAAGTTGTTCTAGGGAGGGGTGGAAATCATGGCACGACTTACAGGAAAAGTAGCGGTAGTGACAGGCGGCAACAGCGGAATCGGACTGGCGACAGCCAAGCGCTTCAGCGACGAAGGCGCGAAGGTGGTGATCACCGGGCGGGACCAGAAAACGTTGGATGCGGCGGTGAAGACAATTGGCGGCGACGTGGTTGCTTTGCGCAGCGACGTTTCTAAGCTGGCCGATCTGGACAAGCTGTACAAAACGGTGGCGGAGAAGTTCGGCAAGATCGATGTGCTGTTCGCCAATGCGGGCATTGCGAAATTCGCACCCGTAACGGAGAGCAACGAGGCCCTATTCGACGAGACCTTTGACGTGAACGTGAAAGGCGTGTACTTCGCGATTCAAAAGGCTTTGCCACTGTTGAATGATGGGGCGTCGATCATCATCAATTCGTCGGTGGTGAACGAAACGGGCGCGGCCGGCGCTAGCGTCTATGCGGCGACGAAAGCGGCGGTGCGCTCGTTTGCGCGAACCCTGACTACCGAACTGGTGGATCGCAACATTCGCGTGAATGTGGTAAGCCCCGGGCCGATCCAAACACCAATCTTCGGCCGCACCGGACTCACAAAGGAGCAGGTCGATGGCTTCACGCGCGATATCGTGACCAAGGTGCCCATGAAGCGCTTGGGCAAGCCGGAAGAAGTAGCGGACGCAGTGCTGTTCCTGGCGACCCCGGAATCGTCGTACATCACGGGCGTCGACATCAACGTTGATGGTGGCATGGGGCAGGTGTGAATTGGCTGATGGCTAATCGCTGGTGGCTCCGCGATCGCGTACTTTCGATTCACGGGGCTGCCATCAGCCATGACCATCAGCTATCAGCGCCCATGTTCTTTTCCTAATTCAAATCACTCAGCACCACCGCTGAAAGTGGCTTGCCGACTGTGGGGTCGCCAATCGCTACGGCCGTTCGCACCTGTCCGCTACTCAGGGTCAGTACGCCCGTATCAATAGCCACTGTCTTGCTTCCGGCGAGGGTGATATAGGCCTGATAGCTTCCGGCCGGGACTGACAAGTAGCCGGCTGCTCCTTGATAGGCGAGGTTGGTTACGGCGGGTGCGCCGGCCGTGCCCAAACCTGGTGCTCCGACGTAAATGTCGACGCTCGAGGCTCCCGGCGCGGCATTGATGAAGCGCAGCTTCGCTTGTGCTGAGGCGGGAGAAGTGAAGTCGTCGAGAAACACGAGCGCCGTGATGCTGGCCAGGTCGTTGCCGACGATCACAGTGTAGAAGCGGTTCTTCGAGAAATCGGGCTTCGCGTCGATGACGTCGGTGGTGTCGCCGGCGGCGCGGACTTCGACCCGGCGCGTGCCGGCCTTTACCTTGATGTAGGCGGTTGCATTGGGATAAGCGACGTTGGTGATCAGCGCCTTCCCGTCGTAGAGGACGTCGACATTGGGCGCGTCGGGCGAAGCGTGCAACAGGCGGAACTGGGTCGATCCACTGTCGCCGCAGCCGATCCCACAGACCAACGTCCCGGCGAGGAACAGGACGAGGACGGCTTTCCCGCATGAGTAATTCATAAAAGTGCTCCCGGATGTGAATCACATCGACTAGCTAGGTGTCGGTCTTGGGGACATTGGCATTGTCGGGCAAGAGCTTGCCGCCGTCGACTTTGAACTGGAGTTTTTTGCTGTTGACGACTGGGGATCAGCCGCCGATGTGGACCATGGTGCGGGAGGCGGGCACGAAGTCGGGCTCGCCGATGTGGTGGCGGGCTTCTTTCTGCTGAACGACGCCGCGGATGTAGTCTTCGAGTTCCGAGTCGCTGGCGCCGCGGCGCATCCGGGCGTGCAGGTCGTGATCCCACACGGAGAACAGGCAGGTGCGGATTTTGCCGTCGGAGGTAATGCGGATGCGGCTGCAGTGTCCGCAGAAGGGATGCGAGACGGGAGCGATGATGCCGATTTCGCCGAGGCCGTCGTCGAAGCGGTAACGGCGCGCGGTTTCCGAACGCGCGTGCGGGATTTCGATCAGGGGACGGTACTCCGCCATGCGCTCGAGAATTTCTTCGAGCGTGACAACCACCTCGGGAGTCCACGTGCGATCTTCCTCGAGAGGCATAAATTCGATGAAGCGCAGGACCACGTCTTCCTCGCGCGCGAACATGCCGAAGGGGATGATCTGGTCCTCGTTGAATCCGCGCAAAAGAACGCAATTCACTTTTACGGGCTCGAGGCCGGCACGCTTGGCTGCACGAATTCCGGCCAGCACGTGGTCATAGCCACCTGGGACGCGCGTGATGCGCGTAAAACGGTCGGGGTCGACGGCGTCCATGCTGACGGTTACGCGGTTGAGGCCCGCGTCTTTCAAGGGCTGGGCAAGGTCGGCGAGCAGGTGGCCGTTGGTGGTGAGCGCAATATCGAGCGCCTCGCCGTCCTGCGTGCGAAGCTGCGAGAGATTGTGGACGAAATCGACGATGCCCCGCCGCAGCAGCGGCTCACCGCCCGTCAGGCGAATCTTCGTGATTCCGAGTCCCGCCATCACGCGCGCCATGCGTAGGTAATCGGCGAAGGGCAGATCGCCGTACAGAGCACCCTCGTTGCCCGTCCGGCAATAAACACACTTGTAGTTACACTGATCGGTGATCGCGATGCGGAGATCGACGATTGCGCGTCCGAATTTGTCGATTAGGGCAGCCATTAGCACTTAGCAGTTAGCATTTAGCCTTTCGCGGTTTCATGCACGCCGCTCGGTTGGCTAAATGCCAAGTGCTAATTGCTAAATGCTTCTTGGAAAAGGACACGCACCCGAACGGGTTCGCCGGTGAGTGTCTCCTTTCCAAGGCGCTTCTCGCGAAGCGCGGGAGGCGTCGGCGTTTCCACCGGCAGCCTGTGGGGAGATTTACTCCGTGGCTGCGGCACGCGACTAGTGCGGAAAATCTCTACCGCAAAGGTCGCGAAGAAAGACCGCAGAGGACGCGAAGAAAACCTGCCCTCGCCTCGGCCGCCCGGGTATGCCCTTGGGCGACGAAGGTCGGAAACTCGATCCAATTATAGAACTTTCATTTCGACGGTGCAGGCTGGGCCGGAGTTGAGAAATCGGCCAGGCCGACTTCAACGAATAGGCCTTTGCGTACAAGGCCGGGCGTCGGCTTGTCGCCTTCGGTCTTCCCCGGGGGCGTGTCCTTTTTTGAATGGGCCGGCTGTGATTCGGTTGGCGTGGGGGCAGGCGGTTGTTCTTCGGGTGTCGCGGTGCGCGCCCAGATGCCGTAGACCTTGCCTCCGTATGCAGCGATGCCCATGTAGTCGCCCATGAAGACGTCTTTCGGATCGGAAGGTTGGGTGCTCCAGGCGTAGTTCTTGAAGGCCTGTCCGCCGTCGGTCGAGCGGGCGAGCGTGATGTAGTAGCTGCGATTGCCGGGATCGGCGCGGCGATCGCAGAAGATGATGTTTTCGGAGCCGTCCGTGGGATCGACGGCCAGCCATTGAAAGAACTGGTCGCGGCCGTTGTGCAGCGGATCGTTATTCACACGGACCGGTTTTGACCAGTGCTTGCCGTGATCGGTCGAGGTCGCGGAGAAAATGTCGATGTCACCGTTGGTGTAGTCGCCCCAGGTGACGAAGAGCTTGCTGCTGCGCGCGTCGATCGCGATCTGCGGAAAACCGTTGCCGCGTCCCACAGAAGTGGGATCGAAATAGGTGGGCCCGGTTTTCACGATGGTGCGCGACCGTGAAAAGCTGCGCCCGCCGTCTTTGGAGACCGCGAACACCAGGCCAGAGATATCGCACCAGACGACGTAAAGCGTGCCATCGCTGGCCACGGCTCCCATAAAGCCTTCGACGGCGCCATTGTCGTCGCGCGGCAAGCCTTCTTTGGTGCTGATCTCGATAGGCTTCGACCAGGTTTTGCCGGTGTCGGTCGAGCGCGAGAAAAGCATGATCGACTTGTCGAGCGAGAATTCCGTCCATCCGATATAGAGGCTGCCGGCGTACTTCGAGTGTGTGGTGTCGGCGACGATGTAAGGCTTGTCTTCGAACGGGATTCCCGGATCGCTGGCGTGCGCGATCACGATGCTCGAATCCTTGTCCCAGGTCTGACCGCCGTCGAGTGAGCGGCGAACGAAGATGCCATTGCGCGTGGCCCCGTGCGCCCAGTAATTCTCCGTGCCCAGCTTGTCGAACGCGATGTAGCAGAGGAAGGCGTTTCCCTGATTGTCGTAGGCGACGGAGACGTCGCCCGAAACCTTGTAGTCGGCGGGCGCTGTGCCTTCGGCCGGCGTCCAGCTCTGGCCGGCGTCACGGGAGTAGGCCACCGACGCGTTCACCTGATATGCGCCGACGAGCTGCCTAGAGTTGTTGGGATTGATGGCGATCGAGGGCTCGGTGAAGTCTCCGAGCGTCGACGTGAGCTTGATGACTCTTTCGCCCGGGGGAGTTGGGAGGTCGGACGATGCGGGTGAAATTTGTGCAAGCGTTGGAATGGCTAGCAGGCAAAGAAGCAGTGCGACGAATGGCATGACCATGAGACGGAGGTCGGCCCGAAGTGGTAGCAATGGGCGCAAGTCGCGAGTTGTCATGCAGGCATTCAGTGCGCCGCCAGACCCGGCACGGCTTGCGCGATGGCTGCTTCTGCAAGGGGCGCCATGACTTTGTAGCCGGCTACGTTGGGATGCAGGCCGTCGTCGGCGAGTTCTTTCTTGAGCAGACCCTTGTCGTCGACCATGGCGCTGAAGTAGTCGAGATAAATGCAGCCGTGAGCGGCGCTGTAGCTCTTGAGCCAGCGGTTGAGTTCAAGAATTTTCGACGGTGGACGGTCGGCGAAGAATTCCTGTGCCTCCGGCGTGTAGTTGTTCACGGGCAGCACGGAGGAGAAGATGACCTTCACGTGATTTGCCGCCGCCAGCTCGGCGAGTGAAGTGTAGTTCTCCTCTATCTGCTCGAGCGTCATGGGGCCGGTATTGCCGGCGATGTCGTTGGTGCCGGCGAGAATTACGACCGCTTTGGGCTGCAAGTCGATCACGTCTTCTCGGAAACGAACGAGCATCTGGGGAGTCGTCTGGCCGCTGATGCCGCGGTTGACGTAAGGCTTCCCAGGAAAATAGTCGGCAAGCTTCCAGCCGTCGGTGATGGAGTCGCCGAAGAAGACGATGCGATTCTCTCCGGGCGCGGGCGTCTTGAGTTCAGCGTTGGCGTCACGGTAGCGGGCGAGTTGGCCGTAGTCGTTCATGTAGATGGAAATTTTCGATTGGCGATAGCGTTCGCGAGCGGTTGTTGCCTTCGGGAGGACAACCTGATCAGGATCGGGCCGCGTAGGCGCAGCGGGAGCGGATTGCTGGGCGAGGGCACCACAGCAAAGAAGCACTGAGCAGGTCAGTTTTGCAAACGTGTGGGATGATTTCAAAATTATCGTCTTCCTTTGCATTTCTGGTTTTATTGCCTCTTGACTGAGCAGTTTGTTGCGAATTCTATGGTTCCATCCGCTTGTTGCTCCGCGTTGCCGGGGGCGAACTTCCAGCGCTCAACAGCGTCCTTTACAGATGGACTAAGCAGGGGATGACCGGTCACCAATGTATAGTTCGATGTCCTGCCGTCCTGCCCGATCTCAAACTTGAAGATGACGTCGCCTTGTATGCGAGCCATCCTCGCGAGTGGCGGATACTTGGGCAATGCAAACTCCAGCGGCTGGATCGCGAGATTCTTCGCTAGGCGGACGCTGGGTGTCGGCGGATGAATCTGAGCGGCACGATATAAATCCGATGGCTTGTCCGATGCTCCAGGGAAAAGTGAATCGTACTTGCCAGCAGCCAAATCCTTTAAGCTCTCGGAATGGGGGCCCGTGGCGGGAGCCCCTTCTGATTCAGAGCTCGGAAATATCGGCTTGTCCATCGCATCTGGCCCCAGCGCCTTATCAAGGCCATCGAGTAACTGCATCGTCCATGATGTGTGTGTCGGAGTATTGGCAGCGGGGTCGAACATATCCTTGTCCAAGATCTCCGAGCCGATCATGCGCGTCTGCAACCCGCATTGCACCTGCATGTTGACGCGGACTCCGCTAAATGACAGACATTTCCTGCACCGCTTTAGCTCACGGTGCAGCTCCTTTTCGGGGATGGCACAAGGGTTCGTCTTCCGAAACAGTTCCTCGATCGATTCGTTCAGCTTGGCGGAGACCATCTCGACCTTGGCTGACTGAAAGCACGCGTCCCCAGGAGGGGTGAGCAAAATTCTTTCAATGGACGTCCCGTTCGCTATGGGTCTAGCGACGAGAACTTCGTAATAGTCGAATGGCGGACCGAAATCGAAGAATGTTAGTCGCCCGATCGTGAACTGATCTGGAGTCGGGGCCGAGGAATAACGATCTTTAGGCCAGGCAATGCCGCAAAGAACGAGGGTGACGAAAACCATCGCGCGGATTGGCATGGCCGGAATGCTATCACGGCTTGTGTCTCACATCCCGTCGTAGTTCGGACCGCCGCCGCCTTCTGGAGGCACCCAATTAATGATCTGGTAAGGGTCGGCGATGTCACAGGTCTTGCAGTGCACGCAGTTCGCCGGGTTCAGGCTGATGCGTTTGCCGTGCGGCTGGCTGGCGTCGTCAACTAACTCGTAGACATTCGCGGGACAGAAGTTCTGGCAGGGGCCGCCGTATTCTTTCGCGCAGCGCGCGTTACAGACGTCGGTGTCGGCGATGACCAGGTGCGAGGGCTGGTCTTCTTCGTGCTTGGTGCCGGAATGGTAGAGGTCGGTGAGCTTATCGAAGGTGAGCCTGCCGTCGCCCTTCGTGGGGCCGAGCAGGTGGGCTTCGCTGCCGCCATCGGCGGGAAGTTGCGAAAGCTTTTCCATGCGCTCGTGGCCGGCATGCGCGGGATAGCAGTTCCACAGGCCGCGGCCGCCGGTGAACTGCTGCAGGCCCGCGTGGAACATCCCGTTGAGAAATCCCTTTTCGAATGCCTGGTGGAAGTTACGGACCTTCCAGAGTTCGTCCTTAATCCAGCTGGAGTCGACTCTCTTCTGATACCCGCTGAGCGTCGCTGCGGATGCGTCGTTTTTCTTCAAGGCTTCAAATGCCGTCTCGGCAGCCAGCATGCCGCTCTTGATCGCGAGATGAATACCCTTCAAGCGCTGCGAGTTCACCAGGCCGGCCGAGTCGCCGAGGATCATCCAGCCATCGCCTGCAACCGGCGGGACGGCCCACCATCCGCCGTAGGGCATCGACTTGGCACCGTAGCGGATCATCTTCCCGCCCTCGAGCAGTTTCGCGACGAAGGGATGCTGCTTGAAATCCTGCAGCACGTGCTGCGGATCGAGGCGCGGGTCTGGGTAGTCGAGACCGATGACGAAGCCCAAAGAGACGAGGTTGTCCTTCGACCCGTAGATCCAGGCACCGCCGTATTCCTTGGTCGTCAGCGGCCAGCCCATCGTGTAGATGACTTCGCCTTGCGCGATGCGACCTGATGGGACTTCCCAGAGTTCCTTAACGCCGACGCCGTAAGTTTGCGGGTTGCGGTCTTTGGCGAGATCGAATTTGTTGATCAGTTCTTTCGTGAGCGAGCCGCGTGTGCCTTCCGCGAGGATTGTGACCTTGGCCTTCAGGTCGTAGCCGGGTTCGAAGTTTGATTTGGGATGATTCTCTCTGTCGACGCCCTTGTCGTCGGTGCGTGCTCCCACGACGCGATTGCGGTCGAAGAGCAATTGCGACCCGGCAAAGCCCGTGAAGATCGTGATGCCTGTTTCTTCGACTTTACTTCCCAGCCACTTCACAAACTTGTTGATCGAGATTACGTAGTTGCCATGGTCGCGCAGGGGTGGCGGCGTGATGGGGAGCTTGAACTTCCCATTCTTGGTCAGGAAGTACACGCCTTCTTTGTTGCACTGTGCGTCAAGCGGCGCCTCCTTCTCGAAGCCCGGGAGCAATTCGCGCATGGAGCGCGGGTCGAGCAGCGCGCCCGAGAGGCAGTGCTGCCCGATCTCGCGCGCCTTCTCGAGCACGTAAATGTTTTCTTTGCTGAGCGGCGCATCGGGATGCTGGGCGTTGTGCTCGTCGATGAGCTGCGAAAGGCGCAGCGCACAGGCCATGCCTGCCGGGCCGCCGCCGACGATGACCACGTCGGCTTCCATCTGCGGGCGGTCGATGTTTTCGAGAGGAGTGCGGAAGGTCAGCATCTAGTTTCCAGTTTCAGGTTTCGAGTTTCAAGTTGGCCGATCAGTTGCAGACTGCCTTGGCCTTCGCGCGTAGTGAACTGATCAGTCCATTCAGGAGTCGGTTTACCTCTGATGTTTTCGATTCGAGCGATGCCAATTCGTTGGGGCTGATGTGGTGAAGGTCCATGGCAATGGTCAGTTGAGTTTCAAGTTCAAGCAGCGAACCGCGTGAGTGGCCAAGAAACTCTTGAGACTCGCCCTTGGTTAAACGGCCTTGCCCCTCAGCAATGTTCGATGCAACTGAGATCGCTGCACGCCTCATCTGCGACGTCAAGCCATATACTTCGTTTTTCGGAAACAATTCCGAAGTACGATAAATCTCACCGGCAAGCATTCTGGCTTTCTGCCAGACAATCAGATCCTTATAGATGTGGCTCATGACGAGCCTTTCTTCGCCCAACTACTCACAATCTGAAACTCGAAACCTGAAACTTGAAACTAAGATCCCGCTTTAGCTTTCTTGATTTCTTCGATGAGCGGAGGCACAACCTCGAACAGATTTCCCACCACTGCGTAGTCAGCGATCTCGAAGATCGGTGCCTCGCTGTCTTTATTCACCGCGACGATGGTGCGCGCGCCCTTCATCCCAACGATGTGTTGGATGGCTCCCGAGATCCCCAGCGCCAGATAAAGTTTTGGCGCCACCGTTTGTCCGGAGGAACCGATCTGGCGGTCCATCGGAAGCCAGCCGGAATCGCAGATGGGGCGTGACGCCGCGAGTTCGCCGCCCAGTGCCTCGGCCAACTGCTTCGCGATCTCGATGTTCTTCTGCTCCTTGATTCCGCGGCCGACGGCTACGATGACTTCCGCTTGCGTCAGGTCAACCGCTTGCTTGGCTTCCTTGAAAACTTCCTGCGGCTTGTTGCGCACCACGCCGTCCGCGACATCGATGGCGACTGTCTCGACCGGCGCTGCGCTGGCGCCCGCTTCCACTTTGTCTCCGCGAAATGCGCCGTTCTGGAATGTAACGAACCACGGGGCGTCGCCCGCGAAGCTGACGTCAGCGACGAATTTGCCTTGGAACATCTGGCGTGTGAAGACCAGCTTCTCGCCTTCTTTCTTGTAACCAATGGCGTCGCTGATCACGGTGCGTCCCATGGCGGTTGCGAGCTTGGGAACGAAGTCGCGCACTTGGTAGGTGTGCGGCATCAGGACGAGCTTGGGCTGCTTCGAAGCGATGAACTGCTTGAGCGCGGCAGCAAATGCGTCGGGGGTGTAGGGCTCGAGTTTTGCGTTCTCGATCGAATACACCTTGCCGACTTTCTTCCCCGCGACTTCCGTGGCAAGGGCTGCGACGCTTCCGCCTGCGACCGCGGCTTCGAGCGGCCAACCGGTTTCGGCGGCGATGGCTTGACCCGCGGTGAGCGTCTCCCAGGAGACGCGGTTCAGTTTGCCTTCACGTTGTTCAACGATGACTAGGATCATAAGAGAAGGTCTCAGGTATCGGGTGTTAGGTCTTAGTTTCACGCAACGGTCGCGCGCGCCCACGCTCCACGGTCACAGCACTCTTACTTCGTTGCGCAGCTTCTCTACCAGTTTCTTCGCCATCTCGCCCGGCGAACCCTGAATCATTTCGGTCTTCTTGGTTTTCTGCGGGATGTAGAGTTTTTCGATCCTTTGCAGGTTCTCGCCCAGCGCGGATTGCACTTCCGCCATCGTCACTTTGCGCATGGGCTTGTTTTTGGCCTGCTTGATACCAATCAATGTCGCGTAGCGCAATTTGTTGATGCCCGACTGGATCGTTAGCACCGCCGGCAGCGGCATGTCTACGAATTGGAAGAAGCCGGCTTCGAGTTCGCGTTTCACGCGGATGCCGCCGTCCTGCTTCTCGATCTGCATGATGATGGTGGCGTGCGGCCATCCCAGCAGTTCGGCGAGAATCACGCCAGTTTGCGCGTAGCCGTAGTCGTCGGATTGCAGTCCGGTGAAAATGAGATCGAATTTTTCGTCTTTGATGGCCGCGGCGAAAGCTCGAGCGGTGTTGTACGCGTCGAGGCCGACGAAGGCGTTGTCTTCCAGGTGAATGGCGCGGTCGGCGCCTTTCGCCAGGGCCTCGCGCAGCACCTGGCTGGCGCGCGCCGGGCCCGACGTAATCACAACCACTTCGCCGGAATGCTTCTCTTTTTGACGCAACGCCTCTTCGAGCGCGTAAGCGTCGGGTTCGTTAACTTCGTAAGAAACGTCTTCGCGGATCCAGGTCCCTCCCTCGTTCAATTTGAGCGGGGCATCTTTCTGCGGGACCTGCTTCATGCAAACCAGAATTTTCACGAATGACTCCTGCCGCCGGCGAAGCGGTTCGTGAGAAACGGGCGTCGTCCGCCCGGGCGTCGCCGACGCGTATGAGCAAACTGGTTATTATAAATACTTCCGTCACGGATGTCGGCTCGCAACGTGGAAGGATGAGTAGCTATTTTCAGAAAGGGATGCCAGAGTCTTCGTGCAATTATGGGAATTCAGTCGAGAAAAGCGACCGACTGGACGGACGTGATGTCGAAACGCTTGCGGCAACGCATGTTCTTGCACATCATGACGTCGTCTTTGCGCAGCATGTAAGAGCGGGCCTTGGCGAAACGGGCGCGATCGCGATCGTCAGCGCGGGGTGGCAGACTCTTTTTCTTGGTGCGAACCAGCCAGTTGATTTCGTACTCGGCCGCCTGGTGACAATGCGGGCAGTTGAGACTCGCGGCCTTCTTATCGGGGCGCTCATCGAAAAATTCGCGTTCTTCCATAGGGCAGTCGTCGGTCGTCAGTCGCTAGTCGTCAGAAAGACCAACCCTGACCACCGAATTATTGCACAAGTTGCGTGTAGCGCGGGCGCTCTCGCCCGCGTCTATACATCGGCCAGGGCTTTGCGGCTCGCGCTACACTCGGAAGGCAATGGCGAGAAAGAAGAAGATCAAGAAGTTTCGGGTGGTGACGGCCGTCAAGGAACTGGCGCGCGAGCGGATTGGCACGCCCCCGCCGACCCAGGTCGTTCCCGATCGCAAGAAGCGCACGCAGGAGAAGCACAAGCCGACGTTGGGTAAGCTGCTGGGTGAGAGCTAGAACCTACTTCGTGGGGCAAATCACGTTGGCCTGCATGCTCCCGGTGACGATGGCTCCTGTAGAGGAAATGTTGCCGTCACTGTGATTAGTGGCAACGGTTGCAGAAATAATCGTTCCCCCGCAAGAACGTCCCGTGGCTGTGATCAGGCCGCCTGCATCCACCGAGATCATATCGGGAGTGTTGGAAGTCCAAGCCACCTGGGTTGTGATGTCCTTTGTGACCGGAGGGTGACTATAAGATCCCAATGCCCTGAGTTGCACTTGCGCGCCCGCATTCGCGATCACCGGGATGTTGTCCGCGCCGAAGTTTTCGACTGCAGGAATGATGGTGATTGATTCCAGTTGCTGCTTGTGCCCACACGCCGACAAACTCGCCAGCAGGAACACCGCGCTACACACACCCGGCAGGGCCGACCACCTCTTGCTCATTAACACTCCAGGGAGTTGAATCCACTTATCAAACTGTGAGCGAGTGGCGTCAATTTAGTAAAAGCTTGCTCAAAATGCAAGTAACAATCTGGCGCCAATCTTGGCCATTACTTGCCGTCCGATAATTTGCCCACAGCGAGGGTTTCAGTCGCCGATGGTCTGGGCGACAAAGCTGGCAAACTCTTTGACGTCCTCTTCCGTCGTATCGAACGAACACATCCAGCGCACGACTGACTCTTCCTCGTTCCACACATAAAAGAAATACCGCTCCTGGATTTTCGCGATGGCGTCGTGCGGGATTTTTGCGAAAACGCCATTCGCTTCGACGTGATAGACGAGTCTCACCCCAGGAATCTGGCGCACCTCGCTTTCGAGCAGTTTCGCCATGCGGTTGGAATGTTGTGCGTTCGCGAGCCAGAGGTCGTTGGTCAGCAGGGCGCCCAACTGCGCTGATATGAAGCGCATTTTCGAGGCCAACTGCATCGATTGTTTGCGGCGGAACAGGAAGTCCCGGGCCTGTTCCGGGTGGAAGAAGATAACCGCTTCGCCGCCCATGATGCCGTTCTTTGTCCCACCGAAGGAGAGCACGTCGACGCCGAGATCGCGTGTAGCCGGGCGAAGGGTCTGGCCAAGCGTGGCGGCGGCGTTGGCGATGCGGGCTCCGTCCATGTGTAGGTAGAGGTCGTGCTCGTGCGCGAAATTCGCGATGGCACGGATTTCTTCCGCGCGGTAGACAGTGCCCATCTCGGTGGCTTGCGTGATCGAGATGACCTTCGGCTGTACATGATGTTCGTCGCCGATTCCGTGATAGGCATGGCGAATGAGTTCAACGGTGAGTTTGCCGTCCGGAGTGGGAATCGGGATCAGCTTGCAGCCGGTGAATTTTTCGGGAGCGCCGCATTCGTCGGTGTAGATGTGTGCCGACGCCGCGCAGATGACGGCGTGGTAAGAGCGGGTGAGGGCCTCGAGACTCAAGCAGTTTGCGCCCGTGCCATTGAAAACGACGAAGATTTCGGCATCTTCGCCGAAGTGTTCGCGAAACGTATTCACCATGATGGCGGTGTAGGGGTCGGCGCCATAACCGACGACGTGGCCCTGGTTCACCATTGCGATGGCTTTGAGAATGTCGGGATGAATGCCGGCGTTGTTGTCGCTGGCGAAACTGCGGAGAGGCTTCATGGTCGGAACTAATTTAGCAGGAGCGTGGCGAATGGGGCACAGGGGACGGGTCTGAGTTCTGAGTCTTGAGTTCTCAGTTCTCAGTTCTCAGTTCGCGATGCTGATTCTCTTTGATCGTGTTGCGGAGAATCGAGAAGAGGAGTTCGGTCTTCGTGAGGGCGTTCTGCAGCCCTACTATTTCGACAAACGTTCCTGGGCTGCGCCAAGAATTTTGCCTGCACCCGGTTCTTGTACTAGCGCAATTGCGCGCAGGTCGGTTGCATTGGCGGGCTTCTCCAGCTTTAGGGCGACGTCTTGAGAGAACGATTGGCTGGGCGCGACCGAACCGGACTTCTTGAGTGCGCGGACCACCGCAACGTGGGTTAGGTGGCGGCCGGAATTTTCTCCTGCGGCGACTTGCGACTCGGCGTGATTCAGCGCTGCAATCAAAATGACATCCGCGGACCGCGTTCCTGCGGGGAGCGGCCCGGCTTCGATATGAACGTGCAGCGTGTCGCCCTCGAGCTTCGCGTTCGTGATGCGGACTGCGATCTTGGAATTCCCCGTCGCTTTCGCAATGGCTTTCTGAGCATCGTCGGAATTGCTGCCGACGAATTCATGCGCGCCATCCACGATCATCTGCGGCGTGTAGACGCCGTCGAGGTGGAGACGGTCTCCGTAGGCGCTCTGTCGCTCGCTATATGCGTGCGAAGAATACGGATCGGTCCAGCCGATGTGATTCCAATAATCAACATGTTCGCTGAGCACGATGAGTTCGGCGGCCGGGAAAGGCTGCGCGTCGAACCTTCGCAAGAGCGCATCCGCTGGCGGACAGCTAGAGCATCCTTCGGAGGTGAAGAGTTCGACGACGACCGGGACGCGGCTGACGGACTTTGTGAAAGAGGTCGACTCACTGGTGCGCGAGAAAATTGCGGCTCCCAAAACTACGGAGAAAAGAATGACGGCGATGCTTTCTCGGATCATGTCATGGTCACTCACAGAAGGGATGATGGTAGTGGATGCTTCGGGAAAGGGAAGGTTACAGATTCAGCCTCGTGCCGAAGACTCGTCATGCTCGAAACGTGCCTCGGGCAAGCGCCGTGGCAACTGGATAGGGATCGGCTTGGCAATGACAGAAACTGTCAATCTTCGAGGGCGGAAAAGCGGCACCGGCGAGGAAAACTGCCACCCAGCAGTATGCCGAAAATCGTCATTTTGATTGATAACACAGAACTTATCGAGTGAATGGGTCGGTGACTTCGGGGTATTCCGTCTGGTGCTTAAGCTGCGGGGTAGTTCGTTGGTTAAGGGACGAGACAAGACCCCATATGAGCTCCCAATTTTCGAATACGCCCAAGCCGCCGGGATGGATTCCCGACATGTCGCCGCTGGAGCACCTCCTGGATCAGGATGTGACGCCCCGGCAGGTATGCGGCGTTCTGGCCAAGATTTTCCAAGTTCAACAAACTGAGGTCGCGTTGTTGCGTCTGGATGGCGGGTTGCTGCAGTTCATTTATCCGGAAGAACTGCGGACGGCCGGATCGATTCCGATTTCCAGCAGCTCGATTGCGGCGCACACTGCGATCAGCAAGAAGTCAGAGATCTTCAACAATTTTGCGCGCGTGAAGCACGCCAGTATTTTCGAGACGGTAAAGTTGGGCGAATCGGAAGGCATTGATACCAGCCAGCCGCTGCCCATCCAGAAGCTGATGTCAGCGCCGGTGATCGACGAGAACGCCAAGGTCTTAGGTGTGATCCAGATTTCGCGCAAGGGGTCGGAAGCGACCTTTGCGGGTGCGGACTTCAGCCGCGAAGACCTGCACGAGTTGGAGATGGCAGCCGGGATCCTGGCGGAATCGACCGTGATGCGGGAGAGCTAGGCGCCGGGTGAGGGAACGGGTACGCCGAAAGTGCGACTGTTGGGCTGCACGAAAGTCTGTAGGCAGCCGAAATTACTTTTCTTCTCTGGCTACCCGGTGAATAATGCAGACGTCTATGGAGTGGGGAGCCAGCTTGAACGGAGACCTGCAGACTGGTATGTTCCAGCCCCACGCCAATCTTTGCGATCGCGTCAACTCCAACATTGTGCAGTCGGAGATTGAAGGCGGCGTTTTTTTGAACGACCTCAAGCCGCGAACCATCCTGTTCATCCAGACACAACATCACTGTTATACCGCCGTGTTCGTGGGTGACAACCGGGCGTTGATCTGGGGCCATCCGCAATTCTGCCCCAAACCGGTTTCAGTTTCGATCGCCGGCTCGACCTGGGGCGGAAGTATGTTGAAGTCGCGTTTTGTCGGGCGTGGGATGCGGCTGGAATTTCACCATCCCGGATACGCCACTCCGATCATCACCTCACCGATTCAGGCGATCAACGAACGCCGGCAATGCCTCACCCAGCGGACCAAGCGCTTCGCCGGGGAACAAATGGGCGTGCAGTAGCTGCCGGTTCCGAAAGAGCAATCCCTAATACAAATTGTCAAGAAACAGGGCAACTTTGCCGGTCGGCGTAGAATCCGATGGCTGGGAGTCTTGTATGCGCCCTCGCGTACTTAGCCTCGTCGCCCTGATTCTTGCCCTCGTTCCTGCGCGTTTGCTTGCCCAAGCAGGGGACCAATCGGTCGAGCCTGCTTCCGGGAAACCGGAAAGCATCGAGGCCGTTGCGCCCGTTGCAGCTGAAACGAAGTCAAAACAAGAGAGCAGCGATAAAGACGCTCCTGCCGAGAAGCGAAAATTTCGTATACGGCTGGGCGGTGTTTCGGTGGGCGCGGGCTATAGCTACTTCTCGGGCCCCTACTACTATCCGTATGCGTATCCGTTTGGGTATGCGCCCTTCGGCTTCTACCCGGGGAATTGGGTCGCCGCTTCCTACTGGTATCCGATCTCGAGTCCGTACCCGTTCTACACGCCGGACGCGTTTCGCTACGGCGATGGCCGAGGAGAGATTCGGCTGACGACCGATCCGAAGGAGGCCAAGGTTTACATCGATGGCGGATACGCGGGCATGGCCGACAAGCTGAAAACTTTATGGCTCGATCCTGGCGCGTACGATCTCACTGTGTCGGCGGCCGGGCGCGAGGATTTTCACCAGAGACTGTATGTACTCAGCGGCAAGTCCCTGAAGATTTCAGCGAAGCTGGATCCGGAGCAGACGAAGGAGAATCCATGAGTGCGAAACTCGGGTGGGCCGCAGCCGTGGTCGTGATTGCTTCGCTGGCGATGGCGGCGCCGAAGGGAACCGTGCCGCGATCTTCCGCGGACAAGTATGCCCTGCATGCCGTGCGCGAGAAGTTCAGCATCGGAGTAGCTACGCTATCGCCCGAGCAGGCGCGCAAGCAGTTTGTTTCCGACGTGAACCGCTGCTGCGTGGTGGTCGAGGTGGCGCTCTATCCGTCGAAAGACGGGAAACTTGATGTATCGCTGAATCACCTGGTGCTGCGCCAAAACAACTCTGAAGTAGGAGACAAGCCGGCGAGCGCGAAGGTAGTAGCCTCCAAGCTACAGAAGAAG
The DNA here is from genome assembly GCA_035652655.1 of Terriglobales bacterium. Classification (GTDB taxonomy): domain Bacteria; phylum Acidobacteriota; class Terriglobia; order Terriglobales; family Acidobacteriaceae; genus Gp1-AA133. The sequence continues at coordinate 23,062 of DASRDJ010000363.1, read as the reverse complement.
GCAGAGGCCACGCGCGACATCAGCGTGTACCCATCTGTGGGAGTCGGTTACGGAAACGGCGGATACGATCCAGCGACTGGAGCGCGAACGCCGGGCGGGACCTACAAGCAGGTGGGCGTCGGAGTGGGCATCGGAGGTAGCGGGCCGCAGCCGGGATCGACCGACAAAGATCGCTTGGCAATGGAAACTGAACTCACGGAAAAGGGATTGCCGGAGGGGTCGGCGTCGGCTCCGGTTTCGGGGTATGTCTATTTTCCTGTAGCGCGAAAAAAGAACCAGACCTTGATCCTCGAGTACACCGTGAACGGCGAGAAGGTGCAATTAAGGCTTCCGCAGTAGCCTTCGAATGTGACATCGGTAACTTTCCCGAATTACTTTTAGTGGAACAAGGGCGTGGCGGATTGATATCTTCGCGAGCATCTGTCCTTTTTGTCAGGGAAGGGCACGCGAATGATGGTGAAGGTGGGGCTGTGTGCGGCACTTTTGGCCGCCTGCGCATTTGCGCAGAGCGGGACCGCCGAAAGCGCCGCGCAGGAAGCTAAAATCGTTGTCCTCGAACGCCTGTGGAATGATGCCCAGGTGCATCGCGATTCACGCGCGCTGGAGGCGCTGATCGCCGATCGCTTCGTCAACACGGAATACGACGGCGAAGTCAGCGACCGCGACAAATTTCTCGCGGACATCAAAGATCCCGAATTCAAGCCCAGCCTGATGAACATTCGCGACGTGAAAGTGAACCTGTACCGCGACACCGCGGTGGTCACCGGCATTTATCTGACGAAGGGCACCTACAGCGGACGCATCTACGAACACACCGGCCGCTTCACCGACACGTGGATATTCGAGAACGGACGGTGGCTGTGTGTGGCCAGTCACACGAGTCTGGTGAAGAAGTAGATTCGCGACGGCTTGTGGCTCCCTTTGCTTCGCAATCCTGCTCGCAAACTAAACTTCTACTCACGTTAAAACTCTGGTGAGCGATAGGTGTCTTTTCCTCCCATCACTGTTAGAAGGACTCTCGTCGTTGCGATCTGCTCGGGCGCGATCGTAAGAATGTCAGCGGAGAGGACTACCAAGTCCGCCATCTTTCCTTGGGTGAGAGTGCCACGAATATTTTCCGCGAAGCTGGCGTAGGCACCGTCGCGGGTGAAGTGGCGGAGCGCCGCTTCGACCGGGATGCGGTTTTCCGGATACCATCCGCCCGCGGGCGTTCCTTGCGGCGTCATGCGCGTCACGGCGGTGTAAATCCCCAGTAAGGGAGTGAAGGGGTAGACCGGCCAATCGCTGCCGAAGGCTTGCACGGCTCCTGCATCGTCATAGAGCTTGAATGCGTCGGCGTGCGAGGTGCGCTCTGGGCCGAGAACCACGGCGAAATTCTGCAGCGCCGTGGGATCGGGGCTCGCGAACATGGCCTGCGTCGAGGCGATCACGCCTAACGGCTTGAAGCGCGGCAAGTCTGCCAGCTTCGGGAGTTCTCCGTGCTCGACGCGATGTCTTCGGCCCGATGTGCCGTTGGTTTTGGCGGCGTATTCGTAGGCATCGAGCGCCATGTGAATGGCCTTGTCGCCGATGGCGTGGAGCATGATCTGGAAGCCTTCGCGATCGTAGAGGGCGACCGTTTGATTCAGGTCATCCTGTTCCCAGAAGGGAATCCCGCTACCTCCTCCGACATAAGGATCGAACATGGCAGCCGTTTTCGCGTCGATGGTGCCGTCGAGAAATCCTTTGATCGCGCCGAACTGCAGGTAGGGGCCGCGGAACGTGTCGCGCAGTTCCTTGTAGTAAGCGAGGTCGTCCGTGGTGAGCGGGGTCTTGAGCTTGTGCGCCGTCGGCGATCCGCCTTCTTTCGGCAGGATGATGGGCGCAAAGCGGAAACGAAGTTTCAGTCTGCCTTCCGACGCAGCGCGCAGGTACGCGGGCCAGGACTTCGGTGTCCACGAAGCGTTCTGCACCGAGGTAAGGCCGGCCGCCGCTGCTTCGTCCATGTGAGCGAGCACGGACTGATAAACGTCATCGTCGTTTTCCGGCGGGATGTGATCTTCCACCAATCGCTGTGCGGATTCCTTGAATTCTCCGGTCGCATTGCCGCTGGCATCGCGCATGATGTGGCCGTTCGGTGGGTCGGCGGTGTTGCGATCGAGCCCGGCGATGGCAAGTGCCTTCGTGTTGGCGATACCCATGTGGCCGTCGCGCTCCGTGACGTACACGGGACGATCGGTGACGACAGCGTCGAGATATTTTTTGTCGGGCGATTGGTTCGGGAAAGTGGCGTAGCCCCAGCCGCTGCCGACGATCCACGGCAGGTTGGGATGGGATTTCGCGAAATCAGCGATGCGTTTCTGGAACTCCTCGAGCGTATCCGCGCCAACGAGGTTCACCCCATTGACGGAAGGACCGGGGAAGTGGAGATGCGAATCCTGGAAGCCGGGGATCACGAAGCGTCCGCGCAGATCGACGATTGCAGTATCGGCGACGGCGAGTTTCCGGATGTCGGCGTTGGTACCCACAGCAACAAGTTTGTCACCTGCGATCGCGAGAGCCTCAGCGGTGGGGTGTGCATCGTCGCCCGTCCACATTTTGCCGTTGAGGAAGATGCGGTCGACGTGGTCTGCGGCGAAGGCAGGCGCGAGGAGGAGAGTGAGGATACAGAGGAGATGTTTCATGGATGTTTTATTTCGGCGAATCGGCGAGATTGTACACGGTGACGGCGTGTCGTCCCTGAAGGGACTCGCTTTGCAGCATCGCGCCACCCCGCACTTACGTGCGGGGCTAGCTTCTGGCGTCGCTGGCGCGACTCCTGCGACGCGCTGTGATGGACCCTATCGTAGCCGCGATCTATGTTGGCGGGGCCACGGAAGTCTCTGAGTTTGCGGCGCCGCGAATCAGCGCCACTTTTTCAAGCTGGGCCAGGCTTCCGCGAAAGTCTTTTCGAATTTCTTCCCTTTGCAGATGAAGACCGGCAGATTCTTCTCGAGCGCGTAGGGGTTATCGGGAGATGTGCCAACGAATTCCACGTCGTTGAACAGCTCTTCAAGGCGTTTGCGGGAGTCGTCGAGCACGATCAGGCAATTTCCTGAATAACCGCGCGGCCCCCATAGAAACCACGTCTGATGTCCGCTGAGAGACGGCGGAAGGCCATAAGCGGGTCCGTACCAGTCGATGGCGCCGGCCGCGCCGTAGTCTTGCGCGAAGATGCCGCAGTCGGAGCGCTCCGCGGGCGGGATTCGATTCCATGCGACGACCACTTCACTCACGATTTCGTGCCATCCGAACTGGTCGGCGAAATGTTGCGGCAAAGCCGCTCCCATGTGGCTGTGCTCGCTGCGCGGAACCTTGAACGGAAGTTTTTCCTGGTAGGCGAGGTAATTGTCGACGGGCAGGACCGGCATGGCGACCGGCGCAATCCACCCCCCGCCCGCGAGAATTGCGATCACCGACACGGGCTTTAACCATCCGAGCTTCGGACCATCGAGAGCGCTCTCAAAAATCACAGCGCCTGCCCCGAGCAGCATCGGGTAGATCGGCGCCAGGTAGTAATTCTTGCCGTGCAAGACGATGAAGACGATGAGGCAGACGATGTACGTCCATCCCAGGAAACGATAGGGGCGCAGCGGTCGCCAAGACAGCAAGGCGATGACGCCTGCGATCCAGAGCGGCGCAACGATCGGCTGTATGAGCAGGCATTGCTGCAAAAAGTATTCGAGCGGGCTCAGCACCACATCGCGGCCTTCGGCTTTGATGTTGTGCATGAGTTGAACGAACGGGAAATCGTAGTGGACGTTCCAGAGCAAGTTGGGTAGGAAGATGAGTAAAGCTGCGAGGCCGCCCAGCCAGATCCATCTGTTCAGGAAAACGCGCCGCTGCTCGGTCAGCAACAGTCCCACGACGATGGCGAATCCAAAGACGGCAATCGAATACTTCTCCTGCATGCCGATGCCAGCAACCACTCCAAACCAGAGCCAGTAACGCGGTTGATTGCGTTTGGCGGCAAGGATTGCGAAGTAGGCGCATCCGGTCCAGAGCAACGGTTCGAGACAGTTGGTGGTGAGCATCGCACCGTCGTTGAGGTATGAGGGAGCGGCGATGACCGCAGCTGCGGCGCATATCAGGGCGAAGGGGCGGCCGCCAAGTTCGCGCGCGATCTGCGCAGTGAGAAGTACAGTCAGCGACATGGAAAGTGCGGGCAGAAAGCGGATGGCGCGGAGTGAATCGCCGAGCGTTGCCAATGATAGACGCGCGAGCCATGGAATGAGGGGTGGTTGGTCGACGTATCCCCAGGCCAGATTGCGCGCACAGGCGAGATAGTTGAACTCGTCGCGGAAGAAATCGTAGCGATTGTTGAGGTAGCAGTGGAGGATCAGCAGCGCGGTCGACATGGCGAGGACAACGCTCATGCCGTCGGAGAGGAAGGTCCGCCTTGCCGGAGTTGGGGAAGTGCTGGCCATGAAAGTTGGAAGCATATCGGAAGGTGGGAAGGAGTGCGAGAGGGCTGCGAGAGTCGCTCGAACACCTCGCGAATGGCTCTGGATCCAGGAGAAAAAACTTTACGAAGCCGTAGTTGTCCCTACGCACGCGGGGTCCTTCGACTGCGTTCGGCTGGCGCCTCACTGCGCTCAATGACAAGAGGGTTAGGGATGGAGTATCGCTGGCCAGTCGCGGACAGGAGTGTCCGCGCCACACGGCTACTCCAACACGCTGTCGTCGAGCTTCTTCCTTCCCCAGTCGGCGGCGGCCTGGATAAAAGCTACTACCAGCGGATGCGGTTTCTTTGCCGTGGAACTGAGTTGAGGCTGGAAGAGCGTCGCGATGAAGAAGCGGTGCGTGGGCGATTCAATGGCGCGGACTTCACCCTGCGGGCCGCGGGCGGCGATCGGAAAACCGGCCTCGATCGAGCACCATTCGAACTCCGGATTCAATTCGAAGTTGCAGAAGAATTCTTCTTTGATCACGTTTTCGCCGTAGAAAGTTTCGAGATATGAGCCCGGACGAACGCGGATCTCGGGCACGACACCGGAAAGCTTGGGAGCGCCCTTGGCTTGATTCGGTACTGCGCAAGCCACCGGGTAGATCACGATGTTCTTCGAGCCGGAGTTGTTTTCGGCGGTGTCGGCGTCTTTCATGCCCAGCACGTTGCGTGCGCATTCGATGACCGCGTATTGAAAGCCGCCGCAGGTGCCGAGGAAAGGCCAGTCGCGGGTGCGCGCGAATTCGATGCCTTTAAGCATTCCGTCCATGCTCTTGTAGGGACTGCCGGGCGAGGCCCAGAGGCCGTCGAAACTCTCGAGAATTTTGCGGCCCTCGGGCGCGGCCAGGGTCGGCGTGGGCAGCCACTCGGACTCCACTTTCAACTTCAGTTTCGAAGCCGCGTGTTGGATGGCGTCGTTGGTCGCGTGATGCGAACGAAACTCAGTGTTGAAGTCCCCGATGATCCCGATGCGAACCGTGTCAGCCACGTTGACATTCTAAATAACCCCGCGTGGGAGGGGCGGCGGAATCGTGGTGGGTGGGTTAGAAGGAAGGTGACAGAGCAGTCGCTAGTCGTCCGTGTCAGCGAGACCAAATCTGAGGCAGAGTGCAGAATCTCGAGCCACTTCAAGGGCGCGGTACACTTTTCGTTCCTTGCCCTTCGCACCTTGGGCTTGGCTAACGACTGACGACTAGCGACTGACGACTGCTCTCCTACAGCCAGCCCAGATGCGCGGCCATAATGTAAATGCAGGCCAGGGCTAGCGCCGGGCCTCCCCAGATCATCGCCGTGGCTTTCCAGTTCGAAGCGTTGCGTGGATTCGCTTGATTCAGCGCAGGGATGCGGAAGTCGGACGCGTTGGCTCCTTGTTGCAGTACGCGCGAGACCTCGGCTTCGGTTGTGGGAGTGGGTTTGCTTGTCGAGCGATCCTCCACTCGAACGGTGACTTGCATGGATGCGTGCGTCCAGGTTGCGGGACTCGGAATTCCTGCCTTCAACAGCGCAGCCGCGATACGGCCCTGCTGGGTCATGGAGGCGGAACTGGCGTCGACGGGCTCTTGAGGCGTGAGCTTGATGACTTCGGGGCGCGTGCTCCGTGGCTCGCTGTTTGCACTGCCAGCCGTCTTCTCTGCAGGCGCATTCGCAGGTTGATCGACCACTGAGCCCGGTCCGGATTTGACTGAACGATGAATCGGAACCGGCCAACGCTGCTGCAGGAGTGAAAAGCCGTGGAAGAAAAGCGAGAGCCCGGCGATCGCGCCGAGAGCGGCCGCAACCAGCAGAACGTCGCCTGAGTGCAACGAAAATGGCAACGAAAAATTCAAACGAGTGGCGTCCAGACACCGGCGGAATCCCGCGCTGTGCCTGGGTTTGAGCATAGCGAGGCGGGTGCGGGAGGGGCAGCGAAAAAGCTCGAATCACGCTTACGTCAGTAACGTTACGCGGCTGGATGGGACGAGTCAGTTTGCGGGTTTGACGCCGATCGTGCGGTCGAGTCTGCCTTGCGGAACAGGTAGTTATAGCGGTTGGCGGGGTCGTCGTGTTGCCAGCTGCGGATAAGTTCCAGTCCAGCCGATTGTGCCATGGCGATGAACTCGGCGGGCTGCGCGTAAAACGAGACTTGGCTTCCATAACGGATGGTCATGGGCTGGCCCGTTACTTTCCAGTAAATCATTCGCCGCAGCATGCCAAGGCAGGTCCGCAGTCCGTACTTGCGATATAGATATGCCAGGGTCTCGCGAGCCGTGACGAACTCGGGCTCCGGCGGCGGGCCCGGCTCGAAGGGAATTTCGCCGATCAGCACGCGCGCGCCGGGCTTCGCCACGCGATGAATCTCGCGCAGGCTCGCTGGGATTTTTTCGCGCGCCACAATCAGCAGAACGTTGTTGCAGACCACGACCGAAGCGCATTCATCGGCAAGCGGCAAGGAGTCGGTATAGCCCTGGCGCGCGTCGACCCCAAGACTGCGCACGATGGCGGATTCTTCTTCGGTGGCGTGAAATCCGGTGGCGCTGCGGACGCCGGCCTTCTTTGCGAGGAGAAGCAGGGTACCGTCACCACATCCGATGTCGACAATGTCATCGTCGGCGGTGAGCGCGACCTCGCGCACAATGCGTTCCTGCACGCGCCGTGTGAGAGCTTGCTTGTTCTTCCCGCGCAGGGCGAGATCCTGGAGATTGCGCAGGCGCCGCGCCGTGTCCCGGCAGTATTCCACGTAGTCTGCGGAGCGGGTGATCATCTACGATGAGAGTAGCGCGGGGCGGGAGAAATGCATAGGTCCTTCGCTGCGCTCCGGATGACAATGCACTAGTAAATGACCCTCATTAACCAGTGGGCCTGCTATCGAGAAGCGAGCGTCCGCTCTTTCACGATTTCCTCTACGGCTGCGATGGCAGTATCGATTTCTTCGTCTTTGTTATAGAAGTGCGGCGAGAAACGCACGCCCGCTTGCGGGCGCCAGTCCACCAGGATTTCGCGGCGAATCAGTTCCTGCGCAACTGCTTGCGAATCGGGCATGTCGATGGACACGGTACCGCCGCGACGCTCCGGATCGCGCGGCGTGTTGACGCGCCAGCCATGTTGATCAGCCAACTCCATCAGGCGAGCGGTCTGGCGCTTCGATTTTTCGCGGATGTTGGCGACGCCGGCCTCCGTGATGATGGCGATGCCCGGGCGCGCGGCTTCGAGCGACGGGACGTGCAGGGTGCCGTTCATGAAGCGATAGGGCGGATCCGTGTAGCGGATCGGAGCGGGTTCGAAATTGAAGGGTTGCTCGTGAGCGTGCCATCCGGTGAAGCGCGGCTGGAGTTTTCTGCCAAAATCGGGGCGCACGTACAGGAAGGCGACGCCCGGTCCTCCACATAACCACTTCAGAACTCCGCCGCAGGCAAAGTCGGTATTAAGTTTCTGTACGTCGAGCGGCATGGTGCCGAGGGAGTGGTATGTGTCGAGCACGACATAAGCGCCGACTTTGTGCGCTTTCTCAATGATCGCGGCTGCGTCGTTGATGTAGGCGCTGCGGAAGATCACGTGTGAGATCGGGACGAGCAAAGTCTCATCGTCGATCGCATCGAGCAGTTGGTCGGTGGGGACACTGATACCGTCCGTCTTGACTACATGAACGCGAGCGCCTAAAGGCCGCTGCGCTTCCCAGAAATACATCACCGAGGGAAAGTTCAGATCGCTGTAGACAACCTTGTTGCGTTTGCCGGAAAAGTCCAGACAAGACGCGACCACGGCCTGGCAAGTCGTGACGTTCTGGTGAGTGGAGACGCTGCCCTTTGGGGCATTCATGAGCGCGCCCAGTTCCTCGCCAACTTGTGCGCCGAGCATCCACCAGCGCTCTTCCCACGCGCGTACTCCGCGCGTGGCCCAGGTGTCGGCGTAGCCTTTCATCGCGTTGTAGACACCGCGCGGCATGGCGCCCAGCGAGTTGCTGATCAGATAGTTAGTGCGCTCGAGAATGGGGAACTCGGGGCGGAAACGGAGGAGTGGGTCGGACATGGGAATAGTTTAAACGCAGGTGACAGGTCACGGGTGAGGTGACAGTTCTCAGTTCTCAATTCTCAGTTAAGGCTCGATGCTGCATTCTCTGTGACGGCGCCTGGTTTTTGTAGCGCCGATTTCACGCCCGTCGCTGTGTCTCATCCGTCGAAGCGAGGGCAAGATGCCCTCGCGACTGCCGGCAAGATGCTGGCGCTACGGTCAAGAAACTTGAAGCTCGAAACTCGAAACTCACTCCTTCCTCGTCCTCTTGATCACCCACCAGGCCGCTGTTAGCAGCAGTAGGTACAGCACTCCGCTGACCAGGTTCACGCGGGAATCCCACCAGCCTTTCAAAATCACGGCACAGACGACGGTGAAGCCGAGGATTGATCCCCATCCGCCGAGCGGTGAGCGCAGGGGTAGGGTCTGAATTTGCTCGGGCGTGGCGCGGTGGCGGAACGAGACGTGCGCGGCCAGCGAGACAATCCACGACAGCATCATGCCGAAAAAGGCGGCACGCAAGATGAACTCGAACGCGTCGCGCGGTGCATATTTTTCCATGACCAGCGCGACCACGATCCCGTAAGACGAAATCAGCACCGCCAGTTTCGGGGAGCCTTGCTTGTTCAATAGCCCGAGGCGGGCGGGAGCCCATCCGCTGCGCGCCATTGAGAACAGCATGCGCGACGAGACATACAACGCAGCGTTCGCGCCTGAAAGCGCAGCCGTCAGCACCACGAAATTCATGAGGTGCGCGGCGCCTGGAATGTTGACCGAACGAAACACGGTGACGAAAGGGCTTTCGCTCCCGCCCGCTTGGTTCCAAGGCATGACCCCAACCAACACCGCCATCGAGCCGAGGTAAAGAAAAGTCAGCATCGCGAACGTGATGCGCATGGCTTTGGCGATTTCATTCGGCGAGCGCGCTTCGCCCGACGATACCGCGACGAACTCGATGCCTCCGAAGGCATAGATCGCAAACGTCATTGCCAGAAGCGGAGCGAGGAACCCTTGTGGAAAGAATCCTCCCTGCGAGACGTATTGCGGAGGCGTGTGACCGTTTACCAGCAGCAAGGTACCCAGTGCGATGAAGGTCGCGATGGTGACGACCTTCACCATGGCGAACCAGAATTCGAAGCGGCCATACTCGCCCACATCGATCAGGTTGATCAGCAGCAGGGCCAGCGAAAAACCCGAGACCCAGACAATCCTGGGAACACTCGGAAACCACAGTCCCATGTAAATCCCGGACGCGACCAATTCGGTCCCGATCGAAACCGCGATAGCCGCCCAGTATCCGCCCCGGGAAAGAAATCCAGCCCAGTCGTTGAGGTAGAGATCGCCGTACACGCCAAACGAACCGGCGGCGGGGTGGGCGCATGCCAGTTCCCCAAGCGCGCACGCTACCGTGAAGTTGATAAAAGCGGCCAGCAGGTAACTCAGAATGACGGCCGGCCCGGCGAGTCCGATCGCGCTGGCCGAGCCAAGTAACAATCCGGTGCCGATCGATCCGCCGACCGCGACCATGGCGATCTGCCCGGCGCTGAGTTCGTGACGAAGTCCCTGCTCTTCGTTAGGGTTGCGAGGCTCCGGCATCTGGAACGTATACCAGAAAAGGAACCTACGTCCCAAAGTTCAAAGCCGGAATGACCTTCGTAACCGCAGTCGGCCGTTACTGCATTGCTGGCCCCTACCCCTGCTCCTAGAATCACCATGCAGGTTACTCCCCAATTACCCGTCCATGGCTGATCGAGCCGAAATCGCGAAGCGTGTCGCGCAAGCCGAGAAGCTCCTGCAAAGGGGCAAGACCAACGACGCCCTGGAGGAGTATCTCCAAGTCCTGCTGGAAGATCCGGAGAATGACAACGTCCGGTCAATGGCGGCGGATTTGTGTCTTTCGCTGAGCCGCACCGCGGAAGCGGTCTCCCTGCTGGGCGATCTTTTCGAGCGACAAATCGGTATTGGCGATGCGACGCGCGCCAGCCTGACCTATAAGAAGCTGGCACGGCACGGCAGCCCGACGTGGCAACAGAAATTCCGCTTCGGCCAGTTGCTCGAGAATTCCAACAAAAAATTGGCGATAGGCACTTACGAGAACGCGCTCGATGACCTGGCCAAGCAGCACAAGAAGGCCGAATCGCTGCAAGTGCTGACCCGCATTGTGACGCTCGAGCCGACCCAGGCCAACTACCTGCGGATGGCGGAACTGTGCTCGCAACTGGGCGAGAGCAAAACTTCGGCGGCCGCTTTTCTCAAGTCCGCGGAACTGGCTGAGGCCGCGGGCGCCGACGCGTCACAGTACTTCGAGCGAGCCTACGCGGAAGACGCCAGTGATCCGAGGATTGCGCTGGCTTACGGCAAGAATCTGTTGCAGCAGGGACAAATTGGCGCGGCAATCTTCATCTTTGAGCCGCACGTGATCGCGGGCAATCCTTCGCCTGAACTGCGCGACTATTACAGCCAGTCCCTGCTGGCAGCAAATCGCCTGTCAGAGGCTGAGCCCCTGGTGTGGCAGTTATTCGAACAAAACCCTGGCCGCATTCAGCAGGTGGTCGATCTGATTGGGAAAATGATCGACAGCCAGCAGGATGCGGAGTCCGTCGCGCTGGCTCGCAAGCTGGAAATGTTCCAGCGCAAACGTGGCGAGCGCCGCGCGTTCGTGGCCACCATGCAGGATTTGACCACCGGCCATCGTTCGTCTCCTGAGATGCTGGAGTTTCTGAGCGAGCTGTTCAACTCCTCGAATCGAGAGAACGACTACTGCCAGACGCTGTTGAAGCTTTTCGATCTCTACGTCAGCACGGGGAGTTTCCAGAAGGCCGGGGAATGTCTCGATCGTGCCGCCGACGTGGACCCCTACGAGCGCGGGCATCAGAAGCGTTTGGAAATACTGAAGGGTAAGATTCCGGATGACCGGTTCAAGGTCATCTCGTCGCGCCTGAGCGCGATGAACAAATCCGTTCCGGAAGCCGCGCGCGCGGAGGAGCCCACGCTGGGTGCGGCTGCCCTGCAGGATCTGATGCTGCAGGCAGAAATCCTGGTGCAGTACGGAATGCGTACCAAGGCCGTGGAACGGTTGCAGCGCATCCAGGAATTGTTTCCGCGCGAAGAAGAACGTAACGAAGATCTGCAGAGACTCTACCTGGCCGCGGGGGTTACTCCAAGATATGCGGGTTCGGCGCCAGTACCGCCCGCCCCTGTGGCTCCCGCTGCTCCCGCACCGGCCACGATTCTGGCGGTGCCTCCAGCCGTGCATGGGGAGCAAGCCGACGTCAGCAGCTTCACGCGGGTCGCAGAAATCACTCGCAAGCTGTATCACCAGAACAATGCCAACGCAGTGCTGGCGACGGCGGCCAACGAGATTGGCGGTCAGTGGAAAGTCACGCGCTGCGTGGCCGCGATGCGCAAGCCGGGACTTCCGCCCACGGCGCTGCAGGAATATCACACAGACGGAACCGCCAGCGGCGAGTCGGCGGCACTCGCTTCGGTGGTCACCGCCTGTCAGGACCTGGCGGTCGCTCGCGGGACCGTCAGCATTCCAGATACCTTGAGCGCCGCCGAAGTGCAACCCATACGGCGAGCGCTGGCCGAGTTGGGAGTGACCTCTCTGCTCGTGTTGCCGCTGGTGGATGGGGAAGATCACATCGGGGTGCTGATCTTCATGCAAAGCTCCGAACGCAACTGGCATCCGTCAGAAATTGTGGTTTTGAAAACGCTCGTCGAGCAGGTTGTAATTGCGTTGAATAACGCCGGATTGCGGCGGCTGGTGCGCAATCTCTCGGTCACGGATGAGAAGTCGGGTCTGCTGAAACGGGCGTCCTATCTCGACCTGGCGCTCGCCGAGGCCCAGCGAGCCGCGCAGCAGGCAACTCCATTGAGCATCCTGCTGATGCATTTCGGACGCGGGGCCGCCATGATCAAGGAGTTCGGAGAGCCTGCCCTGGAAGCGGTCATGGATCAGGTGGGACAGCTCTTTACCGCGAACATCCGCTCCAACGACTTGGCGTTCCGCTATGACACCACCACGGTCGCGATTATCCTCGGGGACACAGCGGAGAAAGAGGCGCTGCTCGCGGTTGAGAAATTGCGCAAACTGGTCGCCGATGTTCGCATGCCCGGCAAAGATCAGCCTTTGCCCTTTTCGGCGGGCCTGGCGGAGGCAGTGATGCGGTCTGCATATGATCCCGTCGATATCGTCACGGAAGTAATTAACCGTGCCGAGCAAGCTTTGCACGACGCGCTCACCCAGGGCGCGGGTACTGTTTTGTCGCTGGCGCCCAGCCTGGCGTCAGCAGCCGTCGCGTAGGAGCTACGAGCCACGAGCTTCGAGCTTGCAAATTCCCCAAATATTCGATGCCCAGCCTGGCTTGTTTTGCCAACTGCCTTTGGGAATCAACGCTCTTTCTTGAGAGGACTCGTGTGGCTCGCGACGCACAACCATTTTCCGTTCATAAAAACCCAGGTGTCGGTGAATCGGCCGTAATGGTCGAAGGGCTTTCCTTTGTAGGAACCTTTGGCGTGATAGGTCCCCGCCACCACCGCCGCGTTCTCGTATAAGAAGATCCGCTCATCGCTGTTGGCCATCAGAGTCGGGGCGTATGAAGGGTCTTTGTTGTCGGCCAGGAATTGAGCCTTGGTCTGGAAGACGCCATCGTTGTCGGTGCTAATGAACGTGTCGGCCACCAACTCGTCGAGCGCCTTTGAGTCGTGATGCAACTGTGCCTGGTTCCAGGCATTCTCCAATGCGATCAGGAGAGTCTCGTTGCCGTGCGGCGAAGCTCGCTGTTGCGCCGTGACTAGACAACCGGCAAGGCAGAGTAAGAACGGTATAAGTAGCGTCTTGGTCATTCCGATGCCTCCTGAGCGGACCAAGTTCTTTAAATCCAGCGGGGAAACATTCTCAGGCTCGATCACAGAACTCTAGCACTGAACGCCGACCGTCATTTCTGCAATCCGCGGCGCTTGAATCGCGGGTGCACGTTGAAGCGTAATAGCTAGAAATGATGGAAGATATCAAGCTCGCATCCCCAAACTGATCCCGCGCGGCTCGTGGCTCGAAGCTCACAGCTTTTCTTTGTTACACTGACAAGTTTGGCTTCGTATATCTGGCCTCTTTCTAGAAGGACTCATGCTGAAACCGGGTGACATTGCAATCGTAAGCGGTGCGCGTACGCCCATGGGGCGCTACTGCGGCAAACTCAAGGACTTTACCGCCCAGGAACTGGGGGCATTTGCGGCTCAGGGCGCCATCGAGCGCTCGGGAATCGATCCCAAAGAATTCGATCACGTCGTGTTCGGCAACGCGCAGCAGACCTCCGGTGATGCTTTGTATGGTGCCCGTCATGTCGGACTGCGCGCCGGCCTGCCGATCGACACGCCGGCGCTCACCGTCAACCGCTTGTGCGGGTCGGGCATGCAGGCCATCGTGAATGCAGCGCAGATGATTCAAACGGACGAAGCCAAGATGGTGCTTGCCGGCGGCATGGAAGCGATGTCGCAGGCGCCGTTCGTGATCCGCGGTCGCGACGGCTTTACGCTTGCGCCGGGCGGAAAGCTGGAAGACTCGCTGATGGTTGCGCTGCTCGATTCCTATTGCGGCCTGTACATGGCAAATACCGCGGAACTGTACGGCGAGCAGCAGGGCATCACGCGGCAGATGCAGGATGAATTCGCGTTGCGATCGCAGCAAATGGCCGATGCGGCCTACAAAGAAGGACGGCTGCAGGAAGAACTCGTTCCGGTGCCGCTGCGAAATCACAAGCGCGAGTTGAGCGGCGAGATGTTCACCGAGGACGATCACCGGCGCCCGCAGACCACGATGGAAGGCCTGGCGAAACTGCGTCCGGCATTCGGGCAGAGCGGGACGGTGACAGCCGGCAATGCCAGCGGGATCGTCGACGGCGGCGCGGCTGTGGTCGTGATGTCAGTGGAGCAGGCGCAGAAGCGCAACCTGAGCCCGCTGGGCCGGATCGTGAACTGGGGTATCGCCGGCGTCGATCCGAAACTGATGGGCCGCGGACCGGTTCCGGCCACCAAACTCGCTCTGCAGCGGGCGGGGCTGACTTTGGATTACATCGACTTGATCGAAGTGAACGAAGCGTTTGCGGCGCAGTATCTCGCGGTCGAGAAAGAACTGGCCCTCGATCGCAGCAAGGTCAACGTGAATGGCGGCGCGATCGCGCTGGGCCATCCGCTGGGTGCGACTGGAACGCGGCTGGTGATCACCCTGCTCTACGAGTTAAAGCGGCGCAAGAAGAAGTATGGGCTGGCTACGGCGTGCATTGGCGGGGGGCAGGGGATTGCTATGGTGGTGGAAAGTTTTCAGTAGAGGCTTGGTTTTCACGAAGAGCCGTTTCACCACAAGGCACAGAGAAGGGCGCGTGTACAACAGGGACAAAACTCCGAGAGAAATTGCCAACATTATCGAGCGATTTGTGTACAGAGTGACATCGACTCTACCGCTGCAAGTCAATTTGGAATGGAATGATCTGCTGTGGTGAGGTCGGTACTGCTACTTAAAGGATTCATATGGAAATCAAAAAAGTAGGTGTTCTTGGCTGCGGTCTCATGGGATCCGGCATCGCACAAGTAGCAGCAATGGCCGGTTTCGATGTCACAGTGCTCGAAGTCGAGCAGAAGTATCTCGACAAGGGCTTTGCCGGGATCGAGAAGTCGCTGGCGAAGTTTGCCGAGAAGGGCACGATCAAAGAGACGCCCCAGGCGGTGCGGGCGCGGCTCAAAGGCGCGACGAACAAACAGGATCTCGCGGATTGTGACATCGTCATCGAGGCCATCATCGAGAATGTCGAAGAGAAGAAGAAGATGTACGCGTCGCTCGATCCGATCGTGAAAAAGGACGCGATCTTCGCTTCCAACACGTCCTCGATCTCGGTGACCGAGTTGCTGACTTCGGTGAGGCGGCCGGAGCGATTTATCGGACTGCACTTTTTCAATCCCGTGCCGCTGATGAAACTAGTCGAGGTGGTCAAGACCATTGCCACGGCTCCCGACGTCTACGACGCGGCCTACGAATTCGGAAAGAAACTCGGCAAGGTTCCTGTACGCACCTCCGATAAGACCGGCTTCATCGTGAACCGGCTGCTGGTGCCGTACATGCTGGATGCGATTCGGGCCTACGAAGAGGGCGTGGGATCCATCGAAGACATCGACAACGCCATGAAGCTGGGCTGCGCGTATCCGATGGGGCCGTTCACATTGCTCGACTTCGTGGGACTCGATACTACGTACTACATCACACATGTGATGTATGACGAATTCAAGGAGCGCCGCTTCGCATCGCCTCCGCTCCTGAAGCGTCTGGTGATGGCGGGATGGTACGGGCGAAAGTCGGGGCGCGGGTTTTATGATTATGCGGACCCCTCGAATCCGGTGGCGGGGAAGTTCTAGGAACGCAGAGGTCAGATTGCAGAATAGAAGCTTTTCCCGTGGATTTGCCGCATGAACGTGCGTTCATTTTCGCTGGGAATGAGAAATTTGGGTGTTCCCATACTCGCGTTATGTTTGTTGATGGGTACCGCTTGCCATCCCTGCGAGAATGAAGAATCAGCCGAACATAGGTCTCCGGATGGAGCTTGGAAAGCCGTCGTGTTTGAACGAGGCTGTGGTGCTACCGTTGGACCAATGTTCAGATGTCAATATTGCCATCGTCTAACCGTTTACCCGACGGGCCCGGAAACACATTTGTGATCGACAACAATGGCGGTAGTTCTGCCCAGCAATCTGTATACGTTGACTGGACGTCGAACAATTCTATCCGGATTACTTATCCGAGTAACGCCCGCGTCTCCAGACAGGAGAAGCTAGTCGGAAAAGTTGATGTAACGTACGTCGCCAAATAGCCACCAGCAATGAATCGACTATGAACTTCGAAAACATTCTCCTCGAAAAGAAAAATTCCATTGCTTACGTCACCGTCAACCGGCCCAAAGTGCTCAACGCACTGAACATGGCAACCATGGAAGAACTGCGGATAGCGTTCACTGACATCCAGAACGAGGCTGCAATCCGCGTCGCTATCCTGGCCGGCTCGGGCGAGAAAGCCTTCATCGCAGGCGCCGACATTGGCGAGTTGTCGAAGCACGATGCTGTCTCGGGCAAGGAGTACACGCATCGCGGGCAGTCGGTGCTCGACCTGATCGAAAGTCTGGGCAAGCCGGTGATTGCTTGCATCAACGGCTTTGCCCTGGGCGGCGGATGCGAGATTGCTATGGCCTGCACGATGCGTCTGGCGAGTTCGAATGCCAAGCTCGGTCAGCCGGAAGTGAAACTCGGGATTATTCCCGGCTACGGCGGCACGCAGAGGCTGCCGCGCCTGGTTGGCCGTGGCATCGCCATGCAACTGGTGCTGACCGGCGAAATGATTTCAGCGGACGAGGCGCATCGGATCGGCCTGGTCAACGAGGTCGTCGCACCGGCCGAATTGATCCCGCGCGCCGAGGCGATTGCTCAGAAAATTATCGCGAACGCACCGCTGGCGATTCAGTACGCGATGGAGGCGGTCAACCACGGCCTCGATTTGCCGCTGGCCGAGGGGCTCTATCTCGAAGCCACGCTGTTCGGCGTTTGCTGCGCTACGGAAGACAAGAAAGAAGGCACCACCGCGTTTCTTGAAAAGCGCGCGGCGGCGTTTAAAGGAAAGTGAAATGATTTCGGATTTTAGATTTTAGATTTCAGATTGAAGGGCTTTTTCACCACAGAGTCACAGAGCCACAAAGAAAGGCTTTGAAGTGGGTTTCTCTATGTCTCTGTGGCTCTGTGGTAGAAACACGCCGGTCCCATGCTCAAGTCTCTCCATATCGGGCGCTACGTCACCAAGCCGGAAGACCTCCGCGCACTCACTGCTTTTCTCGAGGCGATTGGCTTCCAGCGCTTTGCAGAGACGGAGAAGCGATCCGCAGTGTTCTCGGCTCCGGTCGGGCTGCTGAGCGTGAATGAGCTGCCGTCGGAGTATCCGAAAGAAGTATTGGACCACCTGAAAGACATCAACCGGCTCATCGTGCTTGAGGTGAGCAATCCCGACGACGTGTTTGCGATCGCACAGAAACAGAAGCTGAAAGTGCTGATGGACTCGGCTTCTCCGAAAACTGGAGAACGCAGTTTTTCGCTCGCCTTGCCCGGAGAAATTATTGTCACCGTGCACGGATTGCCGGAGGAACTTCCGGCCGGACAGGCAGGAGACCTGAAGGGAGCCGGGAGGCACTTTGCGATCGTCGTGAGCCGCTTCAATGCATTCATCACGGAGCGTTTGTTGCAGGGTGCGCTCGACGGACTGCGCCGCAGCGGGGCGCGAAGGGAAGACATCGAGATTACGCGCGTGCCGGGCAGCTTCGAGATTCCTTCAGCCGCGCGCATGCTCGCCGAGAGCGGCAAGTACGACGCCATCATCTGTCTCGGCTGCCTGCTGCGCGGCGATACGGCGCACTACGACGTGATCGTGAACGAATGCGCACGCGGGATCGGACAATCGGCGCAGGAAACTGGCGTGCCGCACGCTTTTGGCGTGCTGACCTGCGACACACTCGAACAAGCCATCGATCGCGCCGGATTGAAGATGGGGAACAAGGGATTCGAGGCGGCGCTGACAGCGGTGGAGATGGCGAGTTTGAAGGAAGTCGTCAGTCGCCAGTCGTCGGGAAGGAAGTCCTCAGTCGCCAGTCGACAGTCTGTAGCAAGCGCCCCCAACGGCAAGAACGCTGGCAAGAAAACTGTCGTTGCTCGATCGTCGGTTGTTGGCAGATCTGCTCGCCGTCGGCCATCGAGTAAGTCGACGAAAAAGAGAAGCGCCCAATAGAGATCTCGCCAAAACTGCGATCTCTGAAGCCCAACCTTCCTGTAAACTGGCCTTCAACTTTTAACCAATGCGGCGACCTTCAATAGAACCGCTGACGACCGACGACTAGCGACTGCTTTATGGGAACCCGAAGAAAATCTCGCGAGCTGTGCCTGCAGATGCTGTTTCAAGCGGACATGGGCAAACAGGTACCGGACGCTGTCCGGAAAACTTTCTGGGCCGAGCGCAAGGAAGTTACGGATGACGTGCGGGGGTTTGCCGACGATTTGTTTCGCACCGCAACCGACCGCACCTCCGACATCGACAAGCTGATCGAAGGCCACGCCGAGCACTGGCGGATGGAACGCATGGCAGCGGTGGATCGCAACATCCTGCGCAGTGCGGTGGCGGAGTTTCTGGGCTATCCGCAGACACCGCGTGCGGTTGTTATTAATGAAGCCATCGAGATCGCGCGCAAGTTTTCCAGCCCGGAGTCGGTACAGTTCATCAACGGCGTGCTCGACAGTGTGGGACGGGACCTGGAAAAGGCGCGAGCGTAGGACGTCGCGATTAGCGACGGTTGAGAAAAGCGAACCTCAGCGGCTAAAGCCCTGAATGGCATTGCCTCACGGCTGAAGCCGTGCCCCTCCCAAAGTTGTTTTCCTGAATTTCTTCAAGCCTAGATTACGGCTGCACAGCCACCAGATCCGGATTGCAGGTCAGTGGGACGTTGCTGCACAGGCTTGATTTGTTGCTGTTGTTGGCGGTTGAGAACGTGATCTGTTCGAGGTCGCCTCCGGAAACTGTACTAACCACGTGTACCGATCCGTCGTTGGCGCCGACATAGATGAGGGTTCCGTCGGGCGTGAGGCTGGCATCGAGCGGCACAGGATTTCCGGCTAGCGGAATCGCAGAGACTGCGTTCACTCCCAGATCGACCACGAAAACGCTTCCCAGATTGCTGGCGAGAATGTAGGCGCGGGAGTAGTCCGGCGCGATCAACAGCTTGAGAGGCGTGAAGGTGCCTTGCCCGAGATTGACGAAGTTCGATCCCGTGGGAGTGGCGGTGAAAGGGCAGGTCGTGGCCGATGGACTGTTCAACGTCGCGGGAGTCGGCGCTTGCACCTGCACATCAAAGACATCGATGCCCGGCGACTCCACGCCGATGGCGCGCACTCCGTCCGCGATGGCGCGGAACAGCGTGGGATGGCCTCCCGAGAATGCGGTCGCTTGTCCGTAGGTCGTATCGCAGGCATTGCGCATGGTAACGCCGCTCGGCCCAGCAAGATAAATAAGAGATCCGTTCACGTAAGACGACACCGCCGTTTCAACCGCCGGCAGGGCTATAGTCTTCATCGCCTGCGAAGGCGAATACACATACATCGTGCTGCCCGCGACCAGGAACGCTTTCAACCCATCCGGAGAGAAGTCGGCCGCAGTGACGCCGGTAAGTAGCAACGGAACAACGCTCTCGCTTGTGCCTAGCAGACCCGTAATCACGTAGACCTGATTGGGCACGGATTTCGTGTCGGAGACGATGACTTTGTCGCCGTCGACCGAAACGGCCAGCACTTTGCCGGGAACGTTGGTCATTTGCGAAACCGTGCCCGCTGTCGTGGAAGTGCCGGCGCTGAACACGATGAGTCCGGCTGAACTGCCGAGAAACGCCTTTACTGCCGCGGCTTTCCCCGCACTTGTCGTTCCAGGCAGGGGGGAGAAGATGAGTGAGTTGGGAGAGCTCGGGAGGCTCGTGCTGAGGCCTGGCGCATTTGTCTTGATATCCACCGGAAACAGGAAGGGCTGGCATCCGGCGATGGGGTGTGTGGGGTCGATATCACACTGAGTCGTAGTGACGTAGACCGTCCCCGTACCGGCAGGCGTGCCGGTGATCAATCCAACGATTGGATCACCTACGTAGTTACCGATGGAGGGCGTTGTTGAGGAATACACGGGATGAACTGGCTGCACACCGATGTTGCAAGATGGTGGCAAGCATTCGGCGGTGATGCTGACTCCGCCGGTTGCCTTGGTCGAAACTGAGGCAGTGCCGCTTGCCGTCCCAGTTCCGCTAGACACGGTAGCGTTGGCGCCGGACGACGAAAAATAGGTGAGGGTGGGAACGGGATTTTTTAGTTCGTTGCCCAGTCGGTCGGTGACTGTGGGTGTGAGCGTGACGCCCGTGGTGTTATTGGCGACCTCGAAAGATGTGTTGGTGGCGGCGTTGCCCACCTGCAGGTTTACCGATTGCACCAGGCACGTCTCGAAGTAAGGGTGCAACATTCCATTCTTATCGGGAACTTGCGCCGGTTGACTGGTGACCCCGGCGATTGTAGCGAAAATTTGGGTCAGCCCGGGTGCGACCGATGTAAAGCGCGCCTGCGTGATCTGCTTGCCGTTGTTGTTATTGAGGGCCGGGTCCGAAGTGCTCAATTTGGCCACAGCATTGTTGGTCTGCGAAAAGGTGAACGACCCCACCGTGTTCGTGATGTCAATCTGTGTGCTGCCGGTCACGCGGAAGGCTTGCGCTTGAAAGTCGAGAAAGTTTTGGATTCCGGGACCCTTGGCCAGGGTGACGCAGTCGGGCTGCGGAATCGGCGGATTGATCTCAGAGACCTTGATCAGATCAACGTGTTCATGGACATAGACCGTCACCGGCGCGCTGGTCACACCGTTCGCTGTGGCCGTGACCTCCGTGACGCCAGCTCCTTGCGGCGCACAAATCCGGCCAAACGTATCCCACTTTCCGGCGCAGGCGAGGCCGCCGGCCGACGGCACGAAGCTCAAAACGCTCGGGTTACTCGAGGTAAAGACGACTGGAGTAGTGGATGTCGGGGTGAGGAAGGCCGAAAACAAAAGGGTCGCTCCGAGATCGAGACTGCCAGTGGTGGGCGTAAGGTTTATTGCGGTGGGAGTCGGCGTAACAGAGGTCCCGACGGGATTACTGCTTCCGCAGCCATTCAGGCTGGCAAAACCAAGAAGAAGGAAAAAGACCGTAAGAATCCGAGAGACAAACCGACGCATGCATCCTCCCCGCCGGGGCGAGTCGCGAGCCTTCCGGCGAGTCCATGTATCTGCTGGAAAACGTTCAGTGTAGAGGCGAGCCCGTTTTTGAGCAAGGGGCTCCCCCGTCGTTCCTGCGCCTGCTTTCAGATGCGAGCTATAGTGTTGACGATGTTCGCGGGCGCTTGTTATATTTAAAAGGTTCCGCGAGTTAATTCTGGCTTGCCTGGAAGCGGTGGGTTCACACGCCGCGCGTTTTTTTGTGCGCGGTGCCTCCGAAGAGCGGCTGAGTTTTGGAAACAACATGCTTTCGGATTTGATGATTCGAGAGCTTCCTCGCTGAAATGCTTCGCGCTCACTTCTCGCCCGTCGAGAAGCTATGCGAAGCAAGGTTGACGAAACGGAGCACCTCCGAAGTTGGGCTTGGTGCCACCGTCGTCGGCATTAGTCTGATTGGGAAACCGAAATCTTCTTTCCGGTGACGTTGTGTCCGGCGAGAAATATGGCTGGCGCAAGTGGTGTGCTGGTCAGACCCGGAAACGGGGGACAGCAGATGCATGGCAAGTGTGTGCGTGCTCCGGATGAGTGCGCCTGACACCAGCCCTGCTGAAGGAGCAGCAAAGAGTGCCTACGTTTAATCAATTGGTGCGTTCCGGTCGGAAGAAGCCCCGTTACAAGACGGCCAGCCCGGCGTTGCAGTCCTGCCCGCAGAAGCGCGGCGTCTGCACCCGCGTGTACACGCAAACGCCCAAGAAGCCGAACTCGGCGCTGCGCAAGGTCGCGCGCGTGCGGCTCACCAACGGAATTGAAGTGACGACGTATATCCCTGGCATCGGCCACAACCTGCAGGAGCACTCGATTGTGCTGATCCGCGGGGGCCGCGTGAAGGATCTGCCGGGCGTGCGTTATCACGTGGTGCGCGGAACGCTGGACGCGGTCGGCGTCGCGGGCCGCAATCAGGGTCGCTCGAAGTATGGAGCGAAGCGGCCCAAGAAAGCTTAAAGGCAGTTCTCAGTTCCCGGTTCTCAGTTCTTAGTTGAACTGCACCGGAAGTAACTGAGAACTGGGAACTGAGAACTGAGAACATGCCTAGAAAAGGACATATCGCAAAGCGCGGGGTCGCCGCTGATCCGGTGTATCAGTCGGATCTGGTGACCAAGTTTGTGAACTCGATGATGTGGCAGGGCAAGAAGTCGACGGCCCAAGGCATCTTCTACGAAGCGCTCACGCAGTTGCAGGCCAAGGGCGGCGACGAAGCCTTGAAGCTGTTCAAGAAGGCGGTGGAGAATGCGAAGCCCCTGCTCGAGGTGAAGACCCGGCGCGTGGGCGGTGCGAACTACCAGGTGCCCGTCGAAGTGAATGCCGACCGGCGCACCTCGCTTGCGATCCGCTGGTTGATCACGTATGCGCGCGGCCGCGGCGAAAAAGGCATGACGGAGAAATTGACGAACGAATTGCTGGATGCCGCCAACAACCGCGGCGCGGCCATCAAGAAGAAGGAAGACGTTCACCGCATGGCGGAAGCCAACAAGGCCTTCGCGCATTACCGGTGGTAGAAGAGCAGCCGTTAGCTCTTGGCTTGGTTCCAAGATGCGAGCGGTTTGGCTAAAGGCTAAGAGCCAAGAGCTAAAGGCTTATCTTTTGACCCTAAGAAAGAGCTGAGAACACTGTGGCACGTACCGTCCCATTAGAACGTTGCAGGAACATCGGCATCATGGCGCACATCGATGCCGGCAAGACCACTACGACGGAGCGCATCCTGTTCTATACGGGCAGGACGCACCGCATCGGAGAGGTCCATGAAGGCACGGCCACGATGG
>DASRDJ010000362.1:0-6625 GCA_035652655.1 Terriglobales bacterium | reverse complement strand
CTGGTGGCGTTGATGGTCAACATCTTCATGACGGTCTACGGAAAAGTGGGCCTGAAGGAACTCGCGAAACAGAACCTCGCGAAGGCGGCCTATGCGGCCGACCAGTTCGGCAAGCACGCGAAGGTGCTGTTTGCCGGCGCGCCCCGCTTCAACGAGTTCGTGGTGCAGACCAGCGAAGATCCCTATGTGATCAACAGCCGGCTGCTGGGGCACAAGATCGTCGGTGGGCTGCCGCTGAAGAAGTTTTATCCCGAACTTGGCAATGCCGCGCTGTGGTGCTGCACCGAGATGACGACGCGTTCCTCGATCGATACCGCCGTCGGCATGCTGGCAGAGAGTGAAGCCGAGGAACCACGTGGCGAACATGCGGTCGAGGAGGTGGTGCGATGAAGCATCCCACCCCCAAAGCCACACGCCACGTCAATCAGAACGAAGGACTGATTTTCGAGAAGTCGTCGGCAGGCAAGGCTGCGTGGAAGCTGCCGCCACTCGACGTTCCCGAGGTCGACACTGCGAAATTGCTGGGCAATGCTGAGCGCAAAGATCTCGGCGTCATGCCCGAAGTCAGCGAGATCGAAATCATCCGGCACTTTACCCGGCTGTCGACGTGGAACTACGCGATCGATCTGGGCATGTATCCGTTGGGCTCGTGCACGATGAAGTACAACCCGCGCGTGAACGAAGTTGTGGCGCGGCTGGAGGGGATTGCCAACGGGCATCCTTACCAGCCGGAGAAGATTTCGCAAGGTGCGCTCCGTATCATTAAGACCCTGAGCGATTGCCTGATCGAGATCACCGGGATGGACGCGATCACGCTGCAGCCCGCAGCCGGCGCGCACGGCGAACTCACCGGTCTGCTGATCGCGCGCGCGTATCACGAGTCGAAAGGGAATCCCCGGAAGAAAGTTCTGATTCCCGACTCGGCCCACGGCACGAATCCGGCGACGGCCGCGATGGTCGGCTACGCGGTCGAGAATTTGAAATCGAATTCTCGCGGCATGGTCGAGGTCTCGGCGCTCGAAGCGCAGATGAATGACGACGTTGCCGCGCTCATGCTCACAAATCCCAATACTTTGGGAGTGTTCGAGCAGGAGATCCATAAGATCGCGCAGATCCTCCACGCTAAGGGCGGACTGCTCTACATGGACGGCGCCAACATGAACGCGCTGGTCGGCAAGGTGCGGCCGGGCGACTTCGGCGTGGATGTGATGCACCTCAACCTGCACAAGACCTTCTCGACGCCGCATGGCGGAGGCGGACCGGGGTCGGGCCCTGTAGCCGTGAAGCGAGCGCTTGAGCCGTTCCTGCCCACGCCGGTTGTAATTACGAAAAACGACGGAACGCTGGGATTCGAATACAACCGGCCGCAGTCCGTCGGGCGCGTGCGTTCCTTCTACGGCAACTTCGGAATGTTCGTGCGGGCCTTGGCCTACATCCTGGCGAATGGCCCGGATGGCTTACGCCAAACCACCGAAGATGCCGTGCTCAACGCGAATTACATCCGCAAGGGGCTCGAGGGCGTATACGATCTGCCGTACTCCACCCCTTCGATGCATGAGGTCGTGTTCAGCGACAAGCTGCAGTCGAAGAAGGGCGTGCGGACGATGGATATTGCGAAACGACTCATCGACTACGGCTTCCATCCGTATACGACGGCGTTTCCCCTGATCGTACCCGGCGCGCTCATGATTGAGCCCACCGAGAGCGAGGATAAAGCGGAGATGGATTTGTTTGTCGAGGCAATGAAGTCGATTGCCCAGGAAGTAGAAGAAGATCCGCAGACTGTGCTCGAAGCGCCGCATACCACGCGCGTGTCGCGGTTGGACGAAACCGGAGCCGCGCGAAAACCTATTCTTCGCTGGAAACCTCAAGGCTCTTAACCACAGAGGACACAGAGTGCCAGCGAGGATTGCGACTCTCCAGGCTTCGGGCGCGCGCTCTGGAAATCCTCTGTTCTGCTCCGTGCCCTCTGTGCTAAATGCTTTGTACCTACTTCTTCTCGGTAAGCTCGATCGTCGCCCGCGTGTTTTCCCAGTCCAGATACATGTGGCAGCCGGTGCCCATCTCGTGGAATGAGATCGTAAAGTTCTCCACTGCGCTTGGTGTCTTCGAAACGCTCATGTCGTAGCGGCCCAGATCTTCGCCCTGCGGATAGTCCGTTCCCCACTCACCTGTCTTCTTGCTGATCACGAGCGACCACTTGTCCTCGCCCGGAACCGTGAACATGGTGTACTTCCCGGCGGGAACGTCCTTGCCGCCAATGGTGAGGTTCGCGTCAGTCACAAATGTGGTCGATTCGTTGGCGCCGGTGCGCCAAACCTGTCCGTAGGGGACCAAGCCACCGTAGATTTTGCGGCCCTTGGCACGCGGGCTGGAATAGTCCACTTTCACCGACTTGCCGTCCGCGAATTTGCATTGCGCATTCGCAGCGGGGCTGGGACGCGGTTTGTCGCCGCCGCCCATCTGAGCGGCTGAGAGAATCGAAAGGGCAAGAACAGTACACATCAGGAATGCGATACGTTTCTGCATGAGATCTCCTTTAAGCAGTCAGCAGTTGGCACTTAGCATCTGGCCATGCAACGGTTGACAAGCTTCGCAAATCCCCCGCGTTTAGACGTTCGAGATGAGATTGTGTGATCGCGAGGCTGGCATTGTCCCTAAGAGCCACATGCCAAGTGCCAAATGCTAAGTGCTGATTTTTGCCCGCTAATTATCCACTATCCGGCTCCCAAGCTACAATCGACCCTATGCCGGTATTCGACGACAAGCAGGAAGAACTCGAGCACTACGAGACCATGATGGGCGTTCCCCGCGGGCGTCTGGCGGTGACGATGGATCTGGTCACGGATGCGATGGCGCTGGTAGGCCAGCACGGCGTGTATTGCCAGAGTCAGCGTTGGCCGGGGAAGCCGGTGATGGACATTCAGATGGTGATGAAAAGCTTGAGCGACGCGAAGGAGTTGATTCAGAGTGTGATGGAGGAACTGAGGAAGAACTCGCTACACCAGAGGGAATCCTGAAAGGCCTTGTTCGAACGAGCTAATACTTGTTCGTCTTGTCCGGAGTGTACGCTTCGCCGTACTTGTTCTTGTGGTCGTCGTGACCAGCCGAAGCATGAATGGTCATCGTGGCGAGTGCATTGTCGCCCGCAGTAATCTCAACTTCATGTGACAACGAATTCAGCTCTGCTTGCGTCGCGAGCTCATGCCAGATTTCCATCCGGTAAACCCCAGCGGGCACATTGGGGATCTGGAAGCTTCCATCCCGCCCCGTGAGCGCGAAATGCGGAGTTGCCAACGCGATCACCTCCGCACTCATGTCCGGGTGAATGTTGCAGAAAATGTAGGAAACTCCCATTTGCGTAAAGCGCACTTTTCGGACCGCCCCGCTCTCGTAGAGCCCCAGGTCGAACGGTTTCCCGTGGTAAATGGAAAAGACGTCGTGAAAAAACGGGTCCTGGTTGGGGAACTCGATCGCCGTGCCCACTGTAACCACCAGGACGTGGGGCTTGAAGCGCTTGTCCTTCTGGAGAAGGCGGACGGTTGGTCCCGGAGAGGCGGTCTCTTTAGTACGCATGTTGGTGAGCCAGACTACGGTGTCGGCGTTGCTCGCCTCGCCCTTGGCGCTATACAGGACATTCACCTTGCCTCGAACAGTCCCATCCTGGGCGCTCAACAGACTACTCAGGACGAGCATCAAAACTGGCAGGCCGATCCGGGTTTTCAAAAGCGTACTCCCGCTGCGAGGTTCAGGTGGTCTCCGGTGGCGTTCTCGCCGAGAGCGGGTGCCGTGAGCAGGTGCCGGTACTCCACTGCGAATAGAAGGAATGAGTTTGGTTCGTAGATGAAATTCAAGAAAGTGGTTCGGTTTTTCTTGAGGGCAGGGAACCCGCCGGCGAAAGGAACCGGAAAGACCCGAAGGTCACGACCGAAGTTTTCATCTTGCCCGAAGGCCGCGTTGATCTCGAAACGAGTGGCGGGTTTGACTTTCAACTGCGCCCAGCCCCCGGCGGAACGCATTGGTTGAACGGCAGTATGTGGTGGAGCAGGCTCGGGGTAGACCACACTCGTCCAGATGCCGCCGCCCAAGCCTCCCACGGCCTGCCCGGTGTAACCTTCGCCCGAGACTTCCACGTGCCTCCCCAAGGGGACCTTCAGATCGGCATTTACGGTCCAGCTATCGATCTGGTTGAAGTCCTGGTAGCGTTGGCGTGCTCGATAACCCGCGAATCCTAGGCTGAACGGGAAATGATCTGCGGCCGAGCGATCGTAGGCGATGCGGCCGGCAAGCGCAGGAACTCGAGTGGCTTCACCCGCAGTCGCAACGTTGCCTTGAAAGGGAGGCACTTCCTCGGTAAGGGGATCGAGTACGCCGCCTTGCAAAACAAGAAATGAGTGAGGTTGCAAAGCGATCCGGTGTTCGACTTCGATCTGCGGAGTCCACACCCACAGATTGCCGGACCATGACATCGCAGGTTCCAGCATGGTCGCGTAAGAGGTCGGCGACAAGGGCGAAAAGAATGGCGCGTCCTGGCCGATGCGCAGTGAAGTATTTTGCCAGTCCAGATTGATCCCCGCGGTGCGCAAGCGAAGCAGGCCAGCAGTGACACCGTAGGCCGTTGTTGGACTTCCTCCGGCGAAATCAATCTCTACGTTGGCCGAAGTATGCGCCTCGAAGATCTTTGGCCCGCTCGCGGAGATGCCCAAAATTGTCTGGCGCAAGGTCGCTCCGATGTTGCCACCGGGGAAGCCGGGCGTTGTCGGAAAAGCTAGGCTGGGGAGATCCTGAATATCCAAGGCCCCGCTGTTCCGGTAAGCATTGAACAAGACCAGGCCCGACAACTTTACCGGGTATTTACTGGCACTCTCGACTTTGTCCTGATGAAGTTCCGCGACCTTGGCTGCCAGGAAGCCAACATCCTGATCCGCGCTTTCAACGGTGGGCTCTCCAGGGGCGGAGGCTTCTCCGGAAGCACTAGCCGCAGTTGTATGGCCTGTCTGCATTTGCGTGCGCAGCTCTTGTAGGCCCTGGCGCAGCTCTTCGATCTGGCGGCGGGAGTCCGCGAGCTCAGAGCGCGTCTGCTGCAGTTCGCGCTGGATGCGCGCGAGTTCGTCACTGCTGGCAGCCTCCTGGGCACTGGTGCCCAAGGCGAGGCACACCACAACGACGATTGCTTGGAACGAAACCCACATAGGCCTGTTGCGATTGTGGTTACCGCTGAAAATTTGTGCAAGTTACCAGCGTGTACATCGGTGCTGAAGGGACTACTCGAAAGGGGGATCGGGACGATCTCCCTGGTTACTGGCGACCTTCGGCCGAGGAATGGTCCAGAGTGTCATCGAGGAAGTTAAGAAAAACACCGGAGATGCCATTGCTAACGGCGCGTTGCGGTATTCCTAAGGTATCGGGAAATTTCCTAATGCGTACAAAGATTTCCCGATGTCTGCTGCAAGCTCAATCTTGTACCTTTTTCCTATGGAAATCTACGACATCGCCGATGAGATTCAGCGACTGTGCCGCAAGATTATCGCCACCGACGACCCGGCGGACCTGGGACAGCAGTGCGCCCGCCTGCGAGCGTTGCTGCGCGAGCACACCCGGCTCACGCACGATCAGGCGGCGCGGGTTCTGGTGCAGGTACTCGATACGGAGCACCGCCTCAAGCACGCCAGCTAAAGTTAAATTTCACATGCAATTGCGGTCCGGCGGCTACTTGCGCGCTTTTCGTCCCGCCGGTGGCTTTGCTCCATCCGACGCCTTCCTCCACACATAAAAATTCTTTTGGTCCGAGTACGTCACCAGCGAGAGGCCGCGCCCCTTGGCAGAGCGGGAGACCGCCGAGCGCAAGTTTGCCAGCGAAACCTTGCCGATGCTCTCGAGCGGCACTACCAGTGCCGAACCGGCAGGAAGGTCTTCCAAATTCTTAAGAATACCGGTGAGAAGTTCGTGGTGCTTGCCTCGCCGGCCCACGCGCAAGTCAGAGACGCGCACCGTTTCATAAGTAACGTCGCGCTTTTCCTCAGGCCTCATCTGTTTACCCATCCGCGATAGAATCATAACACATGTTTAGTGATGTCATCAATACTGCATAGTTACGAAATTATAAACATGCGTTTAATGTGTGTTAAAGATGATAAATATTGACATCAAGTTGTGTCGTTAATAATATTTTAGAAGCTCGTTAATGATTTGATTGTACGTGGGGAAGCCGTATGACTGGGAAGGATAGCAAGCTCGAACTGGCCGCTCTGAATACGAAGAGCAGGGAAACGTGGCGGGATCTGGCCCACTCCATCGAAAAGGAAACTGATCCCGCGAAGGTGATGGAGTTGGCGCGCCAACTGGTTGCGAAACTCGATGAGGAAGGCTTTGGCGGGAGGTTGTAGCGCGGGACGGGAAAGACCGCACGTCCATTACGCGCACCCCTTCCATGTGCGCATGCAACCGTGGTGCTTCGCCGCGAATGCGGCTTACGGCGCCAGAGTCACCATCATCACCGCGTGTGGGGCCACTGGCGCAGAAAATTTGCCGGCTGATTTCCCCAGATCCTTTTTCTGCCACAAGTCGCGCACTGAGGCCAAGAGCGATTCCGGATAGTCGAGATCGGTCCATCGGGCGATGATTT
>DASRDJ010000361.1:0-5610 GCA_035652655.1 Terriglobales bacterium | reverse complement strand
CTTTTCCAATTGCTGTGAAATGGAAGTGTCGCCCTTTGCGGTCCTCGTGGTAAATTATTTCACCGGCAGCATGCGTGCTCGTCCAGACATCGAGCAACGCATACATCCATCTCCGTTACCTACTCAAGAAAAAGGTTCGCGTCCCCTTTTCTCGGCGTTTAGGCTGGTTTATGTCGCTTCGTTGACACAAGACCGGCCTGTTGGATAGGCTTGCTGGCGGACGTGATCTTTCAAGTGCCGAAATGACTTAGTCAATTGACTGAAGAATTCTGAAAGGCAAGTGTTCGCGGCAGGATGAATAGGCACGAGGTGATACGCGAAGACCGCTCCGGCGGAATATTCCGGGTGCATCGCTCGGTGTTTAGCTCGGCGGAGATCGCGGCGCTGGAGCAGGCGAATATTTTTCAGCGCTGCTGGCTCTATCTTGGCCACGATTCCGAGATTCCCAACGTAGGAGACTATCGGCGCCGGACCGTCGCTGGTCAGCCGCTTTTTTGGGTGCGCGGCAGCGACGGGCGAGTGCGCGCGTTTTACAACAGCTGCACCCATTGGGGCGCCAACGTTTGTCGGGTCGATCAGGGCAATGCGGAAGTTTTTCAATGCTTCTATCACGCGTGGACTTTCAATAACCGAGGCGACCTCGTCAGTGTGCCTGATGAGACCGGCTACGGCGAAGGTTTTTGCAAAGAGGCGATGGGTCTTGTCTCGCCGCCGAGGGTCGACAACTATCGCGGTCTGTATTTCGTCAGCTTCAATCCCGAAGTCGAGGATCTTGTTTCTTATCTGGCGGAAGCGAAGGATTACATCGATCTTATTCTGGATCAGTCGGAGGAGGGCTGGCGTGTTGTTCCCGGCACACAAAAGTACAGTGTGCGGGCAAATTGGAAAATGTTCTCGCTCAACAGCCTGGATAATTACCATGTGCGGCCGCTGCACTCGACCTTTTTTAAGTACACGGAGAGTTTGGGAGCAGGCGATCCGCCCGTATCACCTCCGAATGACTTTCCGGGCACGCAGGGTCGCGCTCTATCTTTGCGCAACGGTCATGGTGTCGACGTTTTTCAGTCATTGACGCGGGCCCGGCCCATCGCCCATTGGCATCCGATTCTCGGCGAAGATTCGAAAGAGGAGATTAGAAGCCGGCGTGTCCGTTTAGTGGAAAAATTCGGCGAGGAGCGCGCCTATCTCATGTGCAATACGAATCGGCTGATGTTGGTCTATCCAAATTTTGCCTTGCACGACATTGCCGGCGTGAGCCTGCGTTATTTTGAACCCACCGGGCCGGATTATATGGAGGTGACGGTTCAAACGCTGGCGCCGGTAGACGAATCCGCCGGCTTGCTCAACCGGCGCCTAGAAAATTTTCTAAGCTTCCTCGGACCCGGAGGATTTGCTCATCCCGACGATATCGAAGCGATGGAGTCCGCCCAATTGGGTTTTCGCGCCAGTGGTCCCGAGTGGATCGACGCCTCCCGCGGCATGCAACGCGAGGGTACGGCACTTGATGAGATCCATGTTCGCGCCTTTTGGCGCCAGTGGCACGCCAACGTTTTGGGCCGTGCAAAGGCGGAACGCGATCACGACTAGCGATGCGCGACATGAACTCTCGCCGCGAGAACAATAGTCTCGATGAAAGAATCGGGAAACTGCTGCTTGAACGCGAGGTGGAAGATTTTATCGCGCGCGAGGCGGCCATGTTGGACGAGTGGCGTCTCGACGAATGGCTGGGTCTCTTTACCGACGACGGGCGTTACATGGTCCCGTCTACCGATATCCCCGGTGGAGATCCGAAAGAAACTTTGGGCATCATCAATGACGATATGGCTCGGCTGCGCGGAAGGGTGGAGCGACTGAAGAGCCGTCATGCTCATCGGGAATTTCCCTGGTCGCGCACCCGTCGCTTCATCACCAATGTGCGGATCAAGGAAATGACGGAAGAAGAAATCCAGGTGAACGCGTCTTTTCTTGTCTATCGAATACGCAGCGGTCAGGTCGATCCGCTGATCGGCGGTTATATCTATACGCTCAAGCGGATGGATGGAGCGCTCAAGATAGCTGTACGCACAGCAGTGTTGGATCTTGAAGCGCTGCGACCGCACGGCACATTGAGCATCATACTCTAGTGCGGTGTTGCAGAAGTTCGTCACCTAACTCAACGTCATTCCGGGCAAGCTGGCGATAGCTAGCGCGACCCGGAATCCAGGAATTTCAAATACCTCTGGATACCGGCTTTCGCCGGTATGAGTGCGCCCATGAGGGCGCCACATCAGCACGGTGAAAGTCCGTGTCGGAGAAAGCCACAAACTCCGAAGCCGAAGGAAACTGCGTCGCTGTGAAGCGGGGTGGAGAGCAACCAGAGGCGAAGTGTCGGTCCGTAGGATAACGAACTCGATTCGGCGGAGAGCTGCGACGAGCCTTCTCATGCATGGCGAAGTCCGAAACTCGCTGGACACGCTGGCGTGGTGGTAAGCGGTGTTCAGGCAGCCTCGGTGGTTGGAGGCGGAACGACAAGAAGGTGTGGCGAAGTAAGTGGGGAGACCTGCGCCGTAGGTGAGCGGGGCAGGAGTCAGAGCCTTCATGGTACTGCAGCGGCGAGGAGCCGGGAGAAGCGCTGACAGCAAAGCAGCGCTGAGGGACGGGAGGCAGGAAGGTAGAAGCGTGAGCGACACGGAGTGGCAAAGCGAAAGCCAAGCGCCGGTAGTGCCTGAGAAGGCTACACAAGGCGCAGAGACCCAGAGGCGAGATTGGTCGTGGGTGGAAGCCACGGTGTGGAACGAGCGCATGTTGGCGGCGCTGGGTAACGGCGTCAGAGGAGGCAAATGGTTTAGCCTGATCGATAAAGTGTACCGACAACAGACGCTCAAGGCGGCGTGGCACAAAGTGAAGGGCAACGCCGGAGCGGCCGGAGTCGATGGGCAAAGTGTGAAGCAGTTTGGGTGGCGGGCAGAAAGCTATTTGGCAGAACTCGAGCAAGCGCTCAAGGCGGAAGAATACCAGCCAGAGCCGATCAAGCGCGTAGAGATACCCAAAGCAGGCGGCAAGATGCGTCCATTGGGAATCCCCGCGGTCAAGGACCGCATCGTGCAAACGGCGCTGAAGTTGGTGATCGAGCCGATCTTTGAGCGCGAGTTTGAGGAGTCGAGTTACGGCTTTCGCCCGCAACGAAGCGCCAAAGACGCACTGCGCGAAGTCGATGAACTGATCCGGCAAGGCTACAGCCATGTGGTGGATGCCGACTTGGAGAGCTTCTTCGATACGATCCCGCACGCGGCACTGATGCGGCAAATCGAAGAGCGCATCAGTGATGGCAGAGTGCTTGAGCTGATCGGACTGTTTCTCAGTCAGGACATTATTCACGGGATGAAGCGATGGACGCCAACGGCAGGAACCCCGCAGGGTGCGGTGATCAGCCCTCTGTTGGCCAACATTTATCTTCATCCTCTGGACCGGCAGATGAAACAGCAAGGTTATCGTATGGTGCGCTATGCCGATGACTTCGTGGTGCTGTGCCGTACGGCGCAACAGGCCCAAGCCGTGCTTGAGGAAGTGAAGAGCTGGGTGGAACAAAACGGGCTTAGGCTTAATGCAGACAAGACCCATGTCGGAGATTGTCGGCAAGCCGGACAAGGTTTTGAGTTTCTCGGCTATCGCTTCGAGGCGGGGCAGCGCTGGGTGAGGCCCAAGAGCTTCAAAGCGCTGCGCGAGCGCATCCGGGTGAAGACCCAACGCACGCGTGGAGACAGCTTGGCAAAGATCATCGAGGATCTTAATCCGATGCTGCGCGGGTGGTTTAACTACTTCAAGCAGGCTCATCCGTTGGTCCATGAGATGATGGATGGTTTTATCCGCCGCAGACTGCGGGCGCTGCTCCGCAAGCAGGAGAAGCGACCAGGTAGGGGGCGGTGTCTTGATGATCAGCGCAGGTGGCCCAATGCTTTCTTCGCTACTCAAGGGTTGTTCACCATGATTACAGCCCGTGAGTTGGCGAGCCAATCCCGATGAGGAAACTACCGACTGGAGAGCCGTGTGCGGGAGAACCGCACGCACGGTTCGGAGGGCGGGGACGGCGAAAGCCGTTTCCGACCCCTATCGGAAGCCAGGAAGATCATCCTCTTATACGAATTTTCAAAGGAGTCACTCATTGTGCTTTTGAATTTCATGTCGTCGCCATCGAACGCACGGCGGAACCGGCGGTGATCATAGTCAGCCCGACGAAGAACAGCTTGATGCCCAGCAACGTGCCCATGGCCCAGGCCCCGGACAACGGGTACTGCGCCCAGATCATGGCGCCGAGCATGATTGATACGATGCCGCCGAAAAGCAGCCATCCCCCTCCGTCTCCCATCCGTCCGAAGCCGACGGCAATCTCGGAGATGCCGTCAAAGACGAAATACGCTGCCAGCAGTATGGTCACCACGCCGGAGGCGAACAGTGGATTGGCAAGCAGGGCAATGCCGCAAAGCAAGGTCAGCCCACCGATCACAAACATCCACAGCCCGCGGCCGAGGCTGCCGGATTGAAAGGCCCAGATCATCCGGACGATGCCGGAGACCACGACCAGCCCACCCAGGAGCATAGCGATTGAGATTCCGGTCAACCCGGGCGCCAGCATCGCCAGCATGCCGAGAATGATCGCAATGACGCCGAAGGCGGTCATGCGTTTGCCGCCGGCTTTGGCGGCCTCTGCTAGGTTATTCATAATCAGTGTCCTTTCTTTGTTTGTTTGCTGATTTGTTTATCTGTCCTTGATTGGTTTGGTGTGGTCATTTCACTTTCTCGATGTCCGGCAGCGGCCAGCTCTTGTCGAAGTAACGTTCGGTCGGTGCGTAGAGGCGGAAGTAGCGGTTGGCGAAGTCGTGTGTGACGGTGCTGACTTGACCGCCGCCTCTCGCCGCGGCTTTGGTCTGGATCAATAGCATCAATCCATCCGGCGCGACGGTCAGCCTGGCGACCTTGAATGTCGTGATGCGTCGAACACGACCTGGTCGTACTGCCAGAGCCCTTCGAACAGAACACGCGCGATATTGCGTAGCGCAGTCTCCGGCGCAATCTCGCCAATGGAACGTTTTCCGTCGACGGCGTCGTATAGATTTTTCTGCTGCGCGTTGATGGGCAGATAAATGTCCGTGTAGGTATGGCTCCGGTTGATCAATACGGCTGCCGCGCCGGGCGGAAGCTTCTCTTGAACACAAATGGTGTTGGCCATGCGAATGGGCACATAGCCAAGCCAGGCGTCGCCAGTGAAATCGAGTGACTCATGATTCGGCCGATCGTTGCGGTATGCCACGACACTATGACGCACCATCGAGCCGCGAAAGAGTTCCACCGCGGCGTATTGCTCGGGCATCGGTAGCCGTGTCAGCAACGGCTGATGCGGCGACGACGCGAGCACACCGCATTGCGGCAAGTAGGCTGCCTGGCGTAGCCAGCGGCCGAAGCTGAAGCCACCCGCAGCAAGAAAATTAAATAGCTGCGGCACCGAGTAGGCGCGGTCCTGAGGATGGAGCAGCGCGTCGGCCAACGCGCACTCAGTGCGCAAGTCCGGTGCATTGCGCAACAGCGGAATCAGCGGATGGTCGGGCGGCAGCGCTTTGAGGCTCGCCGCGAGAT
>DASRDJ010000360.1:0-7232 GCA_035652655.1 Terriglobales bacterium | reverse complement strand
TCCGGTGAAGCATCGCAGCGCGCAGGCGCAAGCGGATCTCATGATGATTCGAGGGCGCGCCGGCCTGGTGCGAGCCCGCACCGGGCTGGTCAATACGGCACGCGGGCTGGCCAAGTCTTACGACCGGCCTTCTCATGGAAGGCGATTACACCAAAAACCCCGCTCTAGTTTGTCGCCGACCCCCTCCGGATCTCCTCGCCCAGCACCACAGCCTCGGCAATTTCTTTCAGCGTTCTCCGTTTCTGCCGCGCTTGCCGCTGCAGCGTGAGATACGCCTGCTCCTCATCCAGCCCCAGGTCGCGCTGCAAAATTCCCTTCGCGCGCTCCATCAACTTACGCGTTTCGAGTTTCTGAACGAGCTGCGAGTTCTCCACTTCCAGTCGTGCCATTTCAAGCTCGGCACCCACCAGAAATCCAATCGTCGAAATAAGCCGAATCTGTCTCGGGGTATACGTGTGCGGCTCCCGATGCTGCAGGTTGATCACGCCCACTACGCGTCCGCGGGAAAGGATCGGGACCGACAGAAAGGCTTCGAACGAATCTTCCGGCAACTCCTGAAAAGTTCGGAAGCGCGCATCCTGCCAGGCATGCTCCGGCACCGCTACGGGTTCGCGATGTTCCGCCACCCATCCCGTGATTCCCTGCCCTAACGCCAGCTTCAGGCACCCAACTTCCTCGCCATGCGGATTTTTCGATGCGCGCAGCACGAGATCATTCCCTTCACGAATGTAGATGAAACAGGAATCACACCGGACGACAGACGAGGCAAATTCGATGATTCGTTCTAGATCCTGGTGCAGGGGATCTTCAGCCGCGAGGCGGCTGCTTATGTCATGAAGAAAATCAATATCGACGTCGTTCAATAATGGATTTGCACTCATGCTTTAACGTAGCGGGCGCTCGCAGTGATGTCAAAACGCGATTTTAGATGTGAATGATCGGTAATAAAGCTGCGAGCTTCGAGCCGTGAGCGGCGGGCGACCACGTCCTGCACATTTACTCGACTGAGAAGTCGATCTTTGCTTGCGCAGGCTCAACCGCGGGGATCATTGTTCGAAAACCCGCTCGCTCGAAGCTCGAGGCTCGTAGCTCAAAGCCTTCTCCAGTTGTTTCAAATGATGCCTCCCGTGCACCCAATGAAACTTCCGCCATTGCGCCGCCCGCAACGGACCAAGAATCGGATGGTCCACCAGCGGGATCTGACTCCCGAACTTCTTCTCTGCTTTCGCGATCGCTGCATCCATCGCGGCAATCTTCTCTGCGAATTCAGTCAGCACGCGATCGCATGGAATTCCGCGAGGCTCGGCATTCTTGGGAGACTTCCGGCCTTCCGGCAAATAGCCCAAGCCAACCACCACCGTCGTGCGTGCGCGATCTCCCCAGGTCCGTGTGCGCGCCAGCGGTGCACCGGCCTCAATGCACTTTTCGAACCCCTTGGTCGTTCCCGTGTAAGTCAGGTAAAGATGCTCGAGGATTTCCGCCGCGCTCCACTTGTCGGGCTGCGGACGCCGACCCAAAGACTCCGGCGTCATGCCCGAGGTGGCGGCGACGATAGCATCCTGGAGTCGCTGCAGATAGAAATCCATGGCGTGGTTGATTCCTTCGTTTAGAATGAGCGCTGCATTCAGCTCTCAAAAAACTACTACAGGATGGTAGCGATGAAAAAGCTGCTCCTGGCAATGTTCGCGCTGGCCATTTTGACGGCCTGCAATTCCGAAGCTCCGAAAACCGCCGAAACCGCCAAGCCGCAGCCTAAGCCGCCCGAGCTGCTCACGGGCCGCAGCGCGATCCAGAAACTGTACATCTCGGCGCATGGTTGGGGACCGGACGCCCGGCCCTACCGTTTGGAGTCCTCCACGAATGAGGATTCGAAAGGCCACGACGGCAAATCCGCCATCTGGCACGCCGGCTTCGCCTCAGTCGCCCAGCGCGGAACGAAGCCCTACACGTGGTCCGGCTCCGGTACCGATCGCGGCGTCAATCCCGGTATCGAAGACTCTTACAATCCCAGCAACGCCTCGACCACGGCCTTCGACTTTCAGTTCCTGAAAATCGATTCCGACAAAGCCTTTGAAGTTGCGCAGCAACATGGCGGCGACAAGCTGCTCGCCAAAGAAGCGGATACTCCGGTCATGTACATTCTGGAATGGGATCGCGTGAACAACAATCTCGTGTGGCACGTGATCTACGGCACCAGCCGCGCTGACGCAAAGCTGAAAGTCGCAGTGAACGCCACTACAGGGGAGTTCATCAGAATCGAGAAGTCGTAAATGTTTTGGTAGCGGCGCCGTCCCGGCGGCAGTCGGGGAGCTCGCCCTCGCACGACACACGCAAAGAGCGAAACAAAAAAACCGGACTCATGAGCGGGCGAGGGCCTGCGGGGAGCCTAGGGCTTCTTCTCAGCCTCAGGCGCCAGAGACTTCAGCCTCCCCAATCCCTGGTGCGCTTCGTTGGCGAACGGTCCGTGCGGAAGAATCCGCAAGTACGCCTCGTACGCTTTGCGTGCCTCTTCACCCTCGCCGATCTTCTCCTGGCATACGCCCAAGCGGAACATCGCTACCGCATCGTCATACTTGTAATAGAGCGCCTCGCGATAGCGGTCGAGCGCCGCGCGGTAGTTCTTGCGCTTGAAGTAGAAGTCGCCGACTTCGACATCTTTCTCCGCTTTGTGCGGATTCCACACCTTGAATTCCTGTACGCCGCCGATCTCGTCGCCTTCATAAAGTCCGGCGGCATCCTGTGCCTCATGCAGGGCAGAATCGCTGTCCGGATGATCCTTCGCATCGTCCTGCGGAGGGCTCAGGTCCGGCGGAGCATCTTTGCTGGAACTTTGCGGTCCATCTCCGGGGCGGGTCTTCAGCACCGGCTCGTTGGTGGAACCCTGATCCGACCGCGGAGGCGGTTGGTTCGGAGGAATTTTCGCGGGCTTGGCAGGCTGCTGCGCCGCCGCTGTGGCCAGCAGAAGCACAAGGATCAACGGAATACAGCGCGGCAACATCCCTTCTATTTTACCTCTGTTCGTTCATCCCGAGAATTCCCGTCGGGCGGTCGCGGATTGCTCCGCCTCAGCGAGCGGTAGTCGCGAGCAGGGCGGCTTTTGCCTTGTCGGTAATCGCAGCCGCAATCTCACTTTCAAGCGCAAGGGAGTCTCCTGTCTCCCCATCGAAGTCTCCGCCCCAAATCCGGGCCTCATCCTTAGCGCGAATCAATTCCACGGTGACCCTAACGCGCTCGCCATCGTCTCGCAGATTCCCTTCCATTAGATAGTCAGCCCGAAGCTCATGTGCCACCTCTGCCACGGTCTTTGCCGTATGACGATATGGCGCCGACGCCGCGCGAGGCACAACGGCGAGCCGTACCGGATCCGCCTTTCCCGACTGGGTTATCAATTCCTGTGTAATGCCTTCACACAGCAATCCGTGGCTTGCATCGTCGCTCCAGTCCTCCAGGGGAAGAACAGCCAGCACAGTTCTCTGGTCCCCAGCGGTACGGTTGCCCCACCACCGCATGGCAAGAAATCCCCCGCATAACAGCACGATTGTTAACAAAGCCACGGTGACGAGATTTCGTCTCGTCCATACCCGCGTACTCGCCGTCGCCGGTTCGAGGGTCTTGGACGTTGAGTTTTCGATGACTTCCACCGGAACCAGAAATCGATATCCGCGCTTCGGAACGGTCTCCACGTATTCGGGAGAATTCGCGCAGTCCCCCAAGGCGATGCGGATTTTTTTGACGGCGGTATTCAGTGCGTGATCGAACTCAACAAAAGTGTCTTCGGGCCAAACCTGCTGGCGCAGATCTTCTCTCCACACGAGTTCGCCCGGGCGATGAAGTAGGGCGGTGAGTACCTGAAAAGGCTGTTCTTGTAGCGACACTCTGGCGCCGTCCCGGCGCAGTTCTCCGGCCTCGACGTCTGCCACGAACGGACCAAACCGAAACACGCGATACGAACCCGGCCGCATCGATGTCCCCACCTGTAGGTTATTGACGAAAGCCGCGTCGCTTTGGTTCAACTTTTTTGGACGATTTCTCACAAAATATTTCTTTCGGGTGGCCAGCGCATGGACCGCCGGGCCATGTGCAATCTCCACACAATCCACCCGCAGGACATGTTCGAACTCCAACATTTTTCGTCTCTCAGCCCGCAGGCAGGTCTGC
This sequence comes from Terriglobales bacterium, assembly GCA_035652655.1. Lineage (GTDB taxonomy): Bacteria > Acidobacteriota > Terriglobia > Terriglobales > Acidobacteriaceae > Gp1-AA133. The sequence goes on along the minus strand of DASRDJ010000360.1, from coordinate 3,074 downwards.
AAGGGGTGGGGTTATGGGGCGACACATTTTCTCGTCACTGTCTTTGGGTCTATTGTTCACCTGTGCGACTGTTTCGGCGCGATCGAACACGCCCGTTAACGTTTTGCCCTTCAAGATTTATGGGCAGCAGTTAATCGTTGTGCAAGGCTCGATCGGTCCGCTGGAAAAGCGCAATCTCATCGTCGATACCGGAGCTTATCCGACCGTAATTGATGCTGCCGTCGCACAGAAGCTTTCCCTGTCAGGTCACCGGGAAGAACTGGACGCCGTCGATCGCACGGTATCGAGCATGGCCGTCGTAGTTCCGGCAGTCGGGATCGGTCCCATCCAGGCCACGAATGTGCGCAGTCTTGTGCAGGACTTATCGGATGTGTCAAGGCGCGCCGGCCTTCGCGTCGATGGTCTGATCGGGCTCGATGTCCTCTCGCATAGCAGCTTCGTCATCGACTATGGTGCGAAGAAGATCTCTTTCGGCCCGATTGATGGCTTCCCATCCAGCGTTCCCTTCGCGGTAGCCAATGGCAAGCTTTGCGTCGACGTGCACGCGGGAGAAAACTCCGTGCGCCTGATGATCGACACGGGCGCGGAAAAGCTGGTCCTTTTCGGTTCCCATGTGCCGTGGATACCTTCCTCCGACCGTGCCCGTGCCTTCACCAACCTCGCCGGCAGTTTCGTGATGCAGGAGGTCCGGCTCGACACTCTGCAGTTGGGCGGCACCAATCTGGGGGCGGAGCCGATATACGTGTCCGCCCGGCCGATCCCCATCCACTCCTTCGATGGATTTCTTTCCACTATCCAGTTTCGGCAGGTGGCTTTCGATTTCGAACGAAAACAGTTCGGCTGGGTCACGAAAGAGGAACGCAAGAATCGCGGGAACGTCGCCTCGAAAGCGAAAGGCACTCCGCCCTTCGCCGCTGCAATCGTCAATCAAATAACGAAGCCGAAAGAGTCCGTCTCTGTACCCGTCGCATGTGGGACGGCGCCCGACAGGGTCTGCAGCCTGCAATAAGCCCGGAAAGTGCTTGCTCGACTGAAAGCGAGCACAAACAGCGCAGTCTGGTAAGAACTGGGTACGTCAAACAAGGTCGTCGGCCGAGAGTAGAATCCGAGCGTGCAGTGGTTTTTCTCAATCGTTGCGGGTCTAGCGGTCGCTTTTGCCTGGATTGGCATTTGGGCCTTTTGCCTTCACACCCTCGGTATTGCGCCGTTCAGGGGTCGGGCCGAGGACCGCATTGCGAGGCGAGAACGCCTAAATCGGATGGGTAAGCTGCGGTACATGTTGATCTTTGGAGTGCTTGGCTCTGGACTTGCGTTTGGATTGGCAATCACAGCTGCCGACCTTCAAGCGCATAACTCTCGCGGCTGGGTGTTCGCGATGGCAAGCTCGCGCTCTCATCCGTGCTATTCGGCTGGTTCATCGGTTCGCGGAATTGGAACACGGCCTTCCGTGAACCAGTTCCGTTCCCGCCCAGATACGCACCGCCGACGTAAGAAGCTCGTTTTTGCTCACTCGGGACCAAGATCCCTTTCAAAAGCCAGTTTGTTGGAAGTAGTTGCAGTGGTGCTTCTCTGAGAGGACCGGTGATGAAAAGGTTCGTGTTTGCGGGATTCGTCCTGGCAGCAATCACGTTGACGTTGGCCGATAACAAGAAAGAGATCATCGCGGTCACTCCCCTACAGGTGCGATGGTTCACTCCGCCGTACTATACCGACGGCCGCGAGCGAGCGCAGTTGCTCGGGGACTCAAGCCAAGGCGGTGCGTGGGTCGATCGTGTCAAGATGCCCGGCGGCAAAAGTGTCCTCGCGCATTCGCACCCACAGGACGAAGTGGTCACCGTCATCGAGGGAACGTGGTATCTGGGCGAGGGAGAGAAATTCAACTCCACAAATCTGAAAGCCTATCCTGCGGGCAGTTTCATCGTCATCCCGGCCGGCGTACCTCATTTTGTTGCGGCGAAGGGAGGTACCGTGATCATCCAGTTAAACGGCAACGGCAAGTTTCAAACGGATTATGTTGAGAAATAGGGACGCCGGAAATCTTGCTATTGCCGAAAAGCTTCTAAACGCACCGGCTCAGTAGGAATCGTTTTGAACGAGGGACCGGAAAGCAGATGCTGCTGGTCGTCCACAGTTCTCTCCCATGCTGCAAAGCTCACGCTAAGGGAAGCCATCGCTGAATGAATGGTTCGCGCAATCGAGATGGCGCTCATCGTCGCCTGGATCGAACCAATTGGGTTCAAATTGGTGGCAATATTCAGGCTTTCATTGGCGATGCTGACTCCCATCTTGAACTTTTCGCCGCCGGTCATATTTTCAGCGCCCAACTTGGAGTCTTCCAAGCCCGGGTAGCGAATAAAGAGTCGCGTGTAGTTATTTGCGAAGCGCCGTGCTTGCGGACCTTGAACCGGCGTGTACGACGGCAGATAAATTGGCGATAGCGCAAATTGCTGCTTGGCAAGCTTGATCCCCAGCAGTCCGCTGTGGGTTTCGACTTTCTTGATGTCGCTCAAGCTCATGTCGAACGAATCGAAATCCTGGCGCTTGTCCCCGGGGGCGAGAGTCATATCGCCTAGCCCATCCTCACCGGCCGCTTTGCTGGGCGGAGCGGGAGCGCCTTTTTTGTCGTAGGAAGAAAGGAAGATAAAACGTACCCGATCACGGCTCAACTCGACCTTTACGGCTTCATCCGATTTGCGTCCGCGCATTTCCGCGTAGAAACCCACTGGCAATCCCTGGCTCGCAACCGCGTCGAAGTTCTTGACGGCTGCCCGGCCGTCGTTCGCCTGGAGGAAGACCAGACCCATCAGTTCGTTTGCCTCCGCGCCCAACGGGAATAGCGCCAAAGCGACTTGCAGATGCTCAACTGCACGGGCCAGTTGCTGCTGCGCATAAGGGTAAGGAACTGCAAAACCGCCCACGAGGCTCCCTTTCTGTTGTTTCTTGTTCTTGACCCGCGCGCGCCGCACGCGCATGGCACTGCGGTTGTTGTCCAGATTAAAGCTCAAATTCATTCCACGGTTGAACAGATCGGAGAGAATGTCCTCTGCGTCTCCAACTTCGTCGTCGTACTTCGA